>JAKORR010000074.1 GCA_029777735.1 Armatimonadota bacterium
ATCCTGATGCACCAGGGGCGGACGGAAAGTGCTCTGGCCCTGCGCGAGATCCTTGCAGGCTTGCGCCAGATGGGCCTGCAGCCAGGGACGGTGTCGGACCTGATGGCCGACGCGCCGCTGATGAGCGGGCCGGCCGACAAGGTTATCGCCGACCTCAGAGTCGTCGGGTGCGTGCTGGATGAGTGATCTGTTAGCCGCGGGGATGCACCACGGACTCGGCCGCTGGGGCTGGAACCGACCAGAATTACAAGTTCCGAAGTCCGTTGGCAGAACCTGTCTTGCAATGCAATAGGTGGCCTTCCCTCTGGACAGGAAACATGGTCAAGTGAGGCCTTCAGTAGTTTGACGCAACCATCCGTACTCGCTATAATCCAGCGACACTCAGAGCAAGGACGGGGTCTGTGTGCGCGGACTTAGGCACTCACTGCGTTGGCTCTACCCAGGTATGCGAGTCAAGCGCTGGGCTGCCTTGGTCTTCCTGGGCCTTGTACTCGCGTCCCTGGGTGTAATGCTTGTCGCGAACCTTTTTGCCTATGAGCTGACGGTTCGAGTGGGAGGGCCGTGGGCTGCTAGCTTCTGGGGCAGTGTGGCCGGTATTGCGGGTCTGCTGATGGTGATTGCTGGCGTTCGCGGGCTGGTGCGGTCCGTGGCTTCTGCGCTGGCACCGCATTCCGAGGACGATCTGGCAGAAGTGGTCTGGCGGCAGCGACGACGTGACAGCGGGCTTCGGGTCGTCGCCATTGGAGGGGGAACTGGGCTTTCCCAGCTTCTCCGTGGCCTGAAGACCCACACGAGCAACATAACGGCAATCGTGGCTGTCTCCGACGAAGGCGGCAGCTCTGGGCGGCTTCGGCGGGAACTCGGGGTTCCGCCTCCCGGTGACATACGCAACTGTTTGGCCGCCTTGGCTGATTCTGAGCAGCTCATGTCTCAGCTTCTTCAATATCGCTTCGATGAGGAAGCAAGCGGCCTGGCCGGCCATAGCCTGGGCAACCTGCTCATCGCAGCGCTTACAGGAATCTCGGGCGATTTCGACAAGGCCGTCCGGCAGATGCACGAGATCCTGGCCATCCGAGGCCGTGTTATGCCTCCCACGGTCACCGATGTGACGCTCTGCGCACGCCTTGCCGACGGAAGGCATGTTCGGGGCGAGCTTGCGGTCAGCAAAGCGGGCAATATAGAACAGGTCTACCTAGACCCCCCAGACCCTCCGGCGGTCGAAGAGGCCCTGGAGGCAATCTGGGACGCTGAACTTGTCGTCATCGGTCCGGGCAGCCTGTTTACGAGTATAATGCCGAATCTGCTTGTCCCAGGTATCGCGGACGCGCTTCGTCAGACGCCTGCTGTCCGAGTATACGTGGCAAACGTGATGACACAGCCCGGTGAGACCGATGGTTTCGCCGCGTCGGATCATCTGGCAGCTATCGAAAGGCATGTTGGCGAACCAATCTTTGAGTTCGTGCTTCTCAACGAAGGCCGGCCCGACACAGAGGTTCTGGCCCGTTACCAGGCCGAGGGCGCCGAACTTGTTGTACCGGACGCATCGAACATAGCCAATAGGGGATACATCCCCATAATGCGAAGTCTCGTTTCCCAGGACAACTGGGTAAGACATGACCCTGACAAGCTGTCCCGCGCACTGATAGGCGTGGCAGAGCACGAGCTA
>JAKORR010000783.1 GCA_029777735.1 Armatimonadota bacterium
CGGCGGTGGTTCGACGAACACACCGGCTTGCGTTGTAAGCAGGATTATCTTCAGCAGCGGAGGCAAGACCACCCGAACTCAACAGCCCTTGCCCACCTGAGTCCGAGAGGGGCAGGTGCCACCGCTTGAGCTGAACCGCGATAGGATAGCACCATGTCTGCGAGCCTGTCAACGCGAGGTCTCACACACTCCTCGTCCCCTCGACTGCCACCGGCCGGGCCCGGGGCACACGTGAAGGAAGCGCACCCACAAAGGTCTCTGACTCAGCCACTGCAACGTACGGCGCACTCAGGCTAACTGTAGCGGCCCAAATACCCTACCGGAAAGGCCCCCAGAGCAGGTCAGGCCGATGCCTCCAAGCCCCCTAGCAGCCCCTCACAGACACGAAACACAGAAAAACGCACTGATGGGTACCTTCACAGGTTGGGCAGTTCATTCAGTAGGGCTCGTGCCCTGGCACCCCACTCGCTGTCCGCTTCGGGTGTGCCCTTTTTCGGGTTCTTGTAGCGCTCGAGGACGGCTGCCGCGTCGTCCTTCCGTCCGGCTGCGACATAGGCTGTGGCTAGGTAGAACTCGGCCTCCAAGCGCAAAGAGCTCCGTCCGTAGGAGGCAAGCCAGTTGCGTAGGCGCTGGATCGCCAGGGACGGATCCGTCTTGATGGTGAGAATAGCTAGGTCCAACCGCGCCCTCTCACAGGCACCCACCCGGTTGTCCGGATCGAGGGCAATCGCCATCTCCAGGTGACGACGGCCAGCGGCTTCCTGGTCGAGCATCAGGTAGATGTGACCGAGCTGGGCATGGGAGGCTGCGTCCTTCTGGTTCGCGCTGACTCGGCTCTTGTACCGTTGAAGCTCCCTGACGCGTCCCACCAGGGCGCTGAAGGCCTCAGGCGGAATATACCCTGTTTGCCGGTGGAGCTCAGCACCGTCGGGTCCGAAGAACATATGCATGGGCACTACGGCCAGCTTTATACCCCGCTGGGGATCGCGGATCCATGGAAGCTTGTAGCGCTCGACGAACTTCCCGCCCTCGGTCGTGGAGGCGTTCAGGGATCCTGCCTCGACGACCTGCATGGCCTGGATCACCTGGGGATTGCGGAAGCTGAACTCCTCCATCTGGGCGCAGGCCGGGCGGCCGGGCAAATAGACAAAAATATAGGCAATGCGCGAGTTGCGTCGAGCGGCACTAAGGGCTGCTTCCCAGGTCGGATGCCACTCAATACCGGCCCCCTGCGCCGTCAGACCAATGGCCAGAAAAACGCCGGCAAGAGTCAGTCGGGCGGCTGCCACTGTTCCACCTCCATGAAATAGTAGATCTTACGTGTGATCTCCCGAAAGCCTAACTTGGGGTAAAAGCTCATCCCACGAGTGTTGGACTCGAGGGTCTCGATCTGCAGGTGTGTCGCGCCCTGAGACGTCAGCAGCTCGTAGGCCGCCTGCATCAGCTTCTTGCCCACGCCTCGTCCCTGCTCAGAGGCCTTGACCGCCAGGTTCGGAATACGCCCTATGCGCGTTGCCTGGTCATAAGCCGTGGTGACAAAGCCCACGAACTCGCCGTCTCGCTCGGCTATCACCACAGCCTCGGGACAGGCTGCGACTTCGGCGCGGATCTGTTCCGCCTTCCGGTCGTCCCAGTGCGTCCCGTTGATGGACCCGAAGTACTGCTCGATGTAATAGTCCACGGCGACGCCCGCGAACACCTGCCGCGCGAGGTCCGCGGCCCACTTGGCGTCCTCGGCTCTGCCGCGTCGTAGCTTGATCTGCTCCGACATTGCAAGAGCTGCCCCCTTCTGCAGGTCTGCCCTTTTCGATCCCCGGAGGCCTTAGGTAGCCTACAAGGCTGTCGTATGAACCAGCGGGCTGGCTACCGAATCGTGCCCTTCTTGGCTGGATCCTCGCAACGCCCCATCCCCTCGCCTATGTCCGCAAAGCCGACGCGATATTATCCCCCGCAAGTCCTTGTGGTCAATCGCGTCAGAGCGCCAGAGTCGCCGCTTGAGGCACGGGGGATAGCCAACTCCCTGACCTGGCCTGTGTAGAGTCCCCGCGTGGCCTACTTAGGCATTACCATGGTCTCAGTGGGGATCTGCAGGAGCGTGCGCTGGCCTTCGTCGACAACCCGCGGACGGCATGGCCCTGGAAAGTACCCCATATGATGCTGGGCCTTGCGGCTCTGAGGGCCCTGCAAGCGCTCACCCGAACGCGTCGTCAAGAGCACTCTCTGCCTGGTCGTGGCTTTGGCCGTGGACTCAGGACACCTCTTGTGGATGACTGCGGAAGTTGCTGCAGTATTCTGCTTTGCGGTGGCCACAGCGAGCGCACCCGCCCTTGGCCTATCGATGTTAACCAAACGCAACTGATTAGTTTAGTACTGCTTCTCGATAGCCCCTGCGCCCCACGCAGCGGAGTGACACATCCCGCGATACCGCCCCCCAGCAGGTCAATTCAACCTACTGCGGCCAGTCGTAATAGAACTCGAAGTGACCAGGACCGTGGGGTTCGTAGGCCTTGTAGCTACCCGGGCACGAACCTTCACCGTAGTTGGCCGCAAAGGGGCCCGAGCCTCTCCCGGACCACTTCACGTGTCCGTCGAGATATAGGAACATTTTCCCCTCATTGTGATACATTCTGGTCTCCAGCCCAAAGCCCGTACACCCGTGGCTCTGCTCGGCAGTCTCCGCAGCTGCGTCTCCCACGATCCCAATGCCTCGGTTGCCCTTCTCGGTCAGCAGAACAGTTTCCGCCGGTCGCGGCGGATAGTCTATAGGACAGGGCTGAAAACCCACTGAAGTGGCATTGTTCTGCTGCCACGCATCGCCGGTGTAGCGGGTCATGGCGTAGGAACGAATCTGTAGGCCGCCGTCCTGTTCGCTTGTCTTGCCGTAGGGGCTATCAGGGCACAGTAGGATCTCCCTGTTGCGCATGTATGGCATGAGCTGGGTGTCCCATGTGTAGGCTCCTTGCGCCGGCCCATTGTCATTGTTGCCTATCGCGCCTACAGCCCAACAGGGTAGCAACTCGTCATAGTCCTGGCTGTACATGCTAAAGGCCAGACCAAGCTGCTTGAGGTTAGCCATGCACTTGGACTGACGTGCTTTGGCCCTCGCGCGGGAGAACACAGGAAAGAGAATCGACGCGAGGATCGCGATTATCGCGATGACCACCAGCAGCTCAATCAGGGTGAAGCCATGCTTCCGATGCATGATTCACGACCTCCTGCCCCACGGCGCCGCACGCCCCGCAGGCGTTTTCTCTATGTAGACGTCTTCCGAAACCAGAAGCTTCAATCCTCTCTAGGTTACCCAGGTCGCTCAAGTTCTAACACCTATATGCCACACTGCCGACTCCGGCCTCAACCGCGATCTCCGCCCACTACCGCTCTGCGTCCACTATGGTCTCACAGCAGTATGGCACTGTCAAAGGACAGGGCCATGGCTGGGGCCCCAGAGGATCCCACCTCGCGATTCGGCCAGCTCCTGGGTACACAAGCCCAACTTCGTGCGTCCTGTCCCATCAGGCCCTTATCCAGGGCGACCGGATCACAAGAGCAAAACAGCCCCGGGGCCGCGATCACCGGCAGGCCCACGCCACGCAGTCGCAGCCGGCCGTGAAGTCAGTGCCTATAGCCGCGTGAAGTGTCTTCTCCGACGCGAAAACGCTGAGCGCGGCCTTCGTCGCGTCCAACGTCCTGGCCCACACAAGCTGCAGATACCGCACGTTGCCGAATTCACCCACATGCAGCTTTATCGCGACGGTATCACCGCACTGCAAGCGTGTCATAAACTTACTGGCCTCCATCAGTTGCCTGTACTTTTCCAGCGGCAAACCGGCATCGTCGATCTCAACAGAAGCCCTGCATAATATCGGCGGCTCAGGCATCCCAGCCAGATCCTCCGAGGCAGCCTGCTAAGCTAATACGGCATCGTCGACACCGACTTCGTGATCATCGCCAGTGCCACCGTCCCCATGCCTATCAGGCCCATGCCACACCCATACCCCGCAGACAGTACAGTAGCATACTGCTTCCACCTCCGTGCCCCAAACCGTGGGATGAAGTAGAACTGGCTGATCAAAGCCCCCACTGTCTCCGGGAAGATGCCATGAGGAATGGTCCCAAGGCCCCTCATTATTCCATAGACAAGCAACGTCGGAAGCCTGAAGTAACTCAGGGTGAAGTAAGTGACGAGACCGAAACCCAGTCCGAAGAACATGCGACCTCGGTTCCATGCCTCCATGAACAAGCTGCGTTTGCCCAAGGTGGCCGTCATCCACAGCCCGCGATTCAGCGAAGACAAGTACCACATCTTCTGCGCGTACGGATAGTGCACCGACGGAATCGGCGCCAAGTGCCAGATGAACTCCCAGAACAGCAAGCTGCAGAAAATCGTGATGGGCATGATGGTCAGCTCAGCCCAGATGATGTCGGGGAATCGGCAACCCACGATTTCCAGAACCCGGAAGCGCATAGCCACGCCACCATGGCTAAAGTTCGGGATGGGCGCGAACCAGATGTCCACGCCCTTGTACCCCGAGAAGATGATCACCGCCTCTTTCACCATGGGTATGCCTACCCACTGGCCCGTCAGACCCAACATGCGAGCGTCGATATAGGAGTTCAGCGGCGTGAAGATAAGGCCGAAGAAGGTCACCCAGATTAGTGGAAACTTGGGCACGAAGATGCCACATAGCGCAATGTACCCTATTGTAGACAGCAGCCACACGCCCAAGCACCACCAAAACCACGCCGGCGTGTCGCCACGGCCTTCCGGGACCTGCCAGAAGCTACGTGGCTTCTCACCCGCTGCCTTCATCTCATCGCGTCGCTGCTGGCGAGAAGCGCCCAGCGCTGTATACACCGTCGTGTAAATTCCGATGGCCGCCACCGCCAGAGCGACACCTATGCCAAGACTGAGGTAGAAGTCAATGCTGTTCTGGAAGTTGGTTTCAATCGTCCCCATGCCGGGCTTCCAGCGCTGCAGGTACCCATGGCGGTACAGCCAGGGGTTAATCACGAACGTGGCACACGCCATCAGGAAACTTCCCATCACAGCCCAGAAGGGCACGACAAAACCCGACAAGATTGATCCCAGATCAGTCACAAAGCCAGTCGGAGTTGCAGGAAGTATCGACTCTGTGTTCCGCGTCAGGTCAACCCACGGGATCGGGAGGAGCTGGAGGGGTTTGGTCATGATGGCGCCCGTGACCGTCGGTATCCCTACGTAGAATACACCGAAGACGAGACCAATCATTGCGCCGATCGCAAAGGTACGCCACCGCCAAGTGTCCTCCTTTGACGACGCCTCGGCCAGAGCAGTAGAGCCTTGTGCTTGGATGGCCGCGAAGGGGAAGGGAAGCCTCTCGTAGTCGGAGGTCACGCGGAACAGGATATACCCTAGCCCGAACCAGTTCATCCTACCAGCTAATTCTCCAAAGAGCAAAACCACAGCCGGCAGCAGCCAGTCCGGGTGGAAAAAGGTGCGTCGCAGGAGGGCCTCCGAGTGTGGGCCAGGAACCACCCACCGCGGGATCTCGTTGGCTATCCCAAGGCCCTTCGCTGCAGGGGAGCGGACAAAATACTGATCGAAGATCTTACCGGCGAAGGCGCCTCCGGCAAGGCTCACACCTCCAACCATGCTAGTCAACGCCGCTGCTATTGAGAACAGGATGTAGATCTCCTGTCGCCTCAGGGTCACGAAGCTGCGTCGTGCGACCTCAGTGAAAAGAATGATAGTAGTCCACTCAGCGGCGGCACCCAGGGACACACCTGCCACGAGGCTCAGGTAGATAGCGCCGGGGAGCATCACGAAGCCGATGAATAGGGCTCCGATTATAGACTTGACGTTAAAGCCGCTCTCGAATTTCTCAGGGTAGTCCATCAACCCCCGGTACAGTTCAAGTTCCGGGTCATGGTATAGCAACGGCTACACCTCCATCGCTAAACCTGGGTGCACGTACGAGTTGGGATCCTGAGTGACTGACCCTGTTCTCAGGGCTAGGCTTGGGGGCTACTCGCCCCCACCGGCCGCAGTCTCTTCGGTCTCGCCCCGCAGGGAACGCATGCCACGTTGCCCATACTCAGCCTTTAGACCGACGGGGAAGGTGCGCCACAGCAGGTACTGCTTGCGCAGCATGTTGACAAAGTTCCGCGTTACGCGCAGCCACGAAGCCTCGTCGCCGCTCTCGCGGATGATGATCGCCCGCACACCAAAGACCTCTTCGTCTTCGGTGGGTATGGTCTGCAGCCGCAGGCGCTCAGACACACCCAAGTCGTACGGAGCAAGCCAGACCATCAGACTGAGCTCATACCCCTCCCCGCGCTCTGTCTTTATCGTCGAGAAGTTAATATCCGCCGTCGAGAAGTGGCCGAGTGAGTAATCGGCATGAGCTGCCAGATACTCCTGTAGGAAGGCATTGACCCCAACTGCCTGGTCCCCCGTCATGGTGAAGGGTAGAGACATCTCGATGGTATCGTCCTTGGGTTCTGGCAGCGACCACGACCGTTCGATGCCTGGCATCGCTATATCCGACGCCTTCCGCGCCGGATAGATGACCGACAGTAGCACTGTAATCATAATCACCACGGTGCTCCACACCGTGCTGACCGACGAGTAATTCAGGTTCAGCCCTTGCATGGCGTTGAGGCTGACCAGTATCTTCGACATGACCTGACCAAACAGGTAACCGGCGACAGCGCCCACCACAGCATAC
>JAKORR010000784.1 GCA_029777735.1 Armatimonadota bacterium
AGAATCTGACGCGCTCGTATGAGGCGGTGCAGCGCGCCAAGGAGCAGCTGGCGCTTCTGGACCCGCTGGTGGCTAGCGCCAACAAGTACGAGGACGCCACCTCGCGTCGCAGACAGTACGAGGGCGAACGCGGCGCACTGCCACTCTACTTCGCCGAGCGTGCGCAACAGGTCTTGGAGGATGCCCGCCGCGAAATGGAGGCCCGCGTCCATGAGGCGATACAGGCCAGGGCGACCCTGGATGGCGGCCGGGCCAATCTTGTGGCGGTGCGTGACGCCCTCCAAGATGAGCGTCGCGCTGCCGGCGGCGACCGCATCAGCCAGATTGACAGGGAGATCATCGAGGCTTCCAGCGCCGTGCAGTTACGTTCTGACAAGTACGGGCGTTTCGTGGCGCACCTGGCGGCCGCCGGCCTTCCTGGCGTGAAGACGGAGGAGGAGTTCCGTGACCGGGTCGGCTCGGCGCGCGCCGCTCAACCCCTGGTTGAGGCTGAGCGGATCACCCTCGCCACGCAACGCGACCCACTCGTCCTCGAACTGGGCGGCGAGAAGCAACAGGCCCGCAGGTTGGCAGCAGAGATTAGCAGCCTGCAGGGCCGTCGCAACAACTTACCGCCACAGTTGGTGGAGGTGCGCGCCAACCTGTGTTCGGAGTTGGGTTTGTCCGAGGACGATCTGCCGTTTGCCGCCGAACTCCTTGAGGTGGATGAACGCCACGCACAGTGGCGTGGGGCTGCGGAACGTGTTCTTGGCCCTTTTGCGACCAGCCTGCTGGTCCCTGAGGCCCATTACCCGCAGGTCACAGCGTGGGTGAATGCGCATCACCTCCGAGCCCGACTGGTGTACTTGCGTGTCTCCGAGCGGCGTGTGCAAGCCAGCCCACTGGATTCCCCAGGGGTGTTGCGTCTGCGCGACATCTTGCAGATTGAGCCCGGTCCCTTCGAGAAGTACCTGGTAGCAGAGCTGGCACGACGCGCCGAACACCACCTGGTTGCAGGCCCGAAGGAACTGGCCCGTGAGGAGCGCGCCGTCACACGCGAGGGCCTCGTGCGTGACCGGGACCGGCACGTCAAGGACGACAGGCACGAGGTGAACGACGCGAGGCACTGGATTCTCGGCCGTTCAACCAGGAGGAAGATACAGGCTCTCAGCAGTGCGGCCACGGAGCATGCGGAGCGCATCTCAGCCCTCGAGGCGGACCTGGCCGCCCTCGACCGAAAAATGGATGCACTGCGGGGTCGGGCTGCTGCGTTGGGTCGCGTGGAGGAATACTCTTCGTGGACCGAACTTGATCGCGATTCCGCTGCCAAACTGAGGGCGGAACTG
>JAKORR010000785.1 GCA_029777735.1 Armatimonadota bacterium
ATACCAGACCTCGCCGATATGCCTGACCTTACGATTCTCCTCAAGTACACGGAGCACCAGTCCCGCATGTGGCCCAAACAGAGGTATCTCCGCGTCGCCCAAGGGCAGCTCATGTGTGGCGCAGCGCAAGTGCCCCAGGAGTACAAAGGGATTATCCTCGTCCACAACCGCGCTCTCGATCGGCCGCCCGAAGAGGTACTCCGGGTTGCTTATGACGTACTGGTTGATTGCCGTGTCCAGGCCAATGAGAATCACGAGCGCGTCGCGATCTTGCCTGCCGGCGCGCCCCGACTGTTGGAAGAAGGAGGCCAGCGTGCCAGGGTAACCAACCAGGATGCTGGCGTCCAGCACACCCACGTCGATGCCCAGTTCTAGCGCCGGCGTTGTGCTCACGCCGATCAGCTCGCCGTCGAAGAGCCGTCGCTCAATCTCGCGACGCTCCTGCGGCAGATACCCGCCCCGGTACGGCGTCACCCTCTTCACAAGCTGCGGATCCGTCTTCGCAAGCCTCTCGCACACGTAGCGGTAGATCATCTCGGCCGTCATCTTGGCCTTGCTGAAGGTGATAGTGGGAATGTGGTGACGCACCAACAGTGCCATGAGTTCGTGGGCCTCGACGTTGGCGCTGCGCCGCGACCGATAGGCCCCCGTTCGCACTCTCGGCGGATTCCAAAACACGTACAGCCGCCGGCCGCGAGGGCTACCATCCTGGTCCACCAGCGCCATGCGTCTCCCAGTCACTCTCTCGGCAAGCTCCACCGGGTTGCGAAGGGTCGCAGAGCACGCGATCATCTGCGGCTTGGAGCCGTAGTGGCGGCATACACGGCCGAAGCGGCGAACGAGGTTTGCCATATTCGAGCCAAAGATGCCGCTGTAGACGTGCAGCTCGTCTAGCACAATCAGGCGCAGGTGGCCCAGGAACTCGGCCCACCGCGCGTGCTGGGGCATCAGGGCTGTGTGAACCATGTCGGGATTGCTGAAGATCACAGCAGCTTCGTCGCGGAGGCGACGGCGCAGGTCGGATGGCGTGTCACCGTCGTAGACGCCGGCCAGAACCCGGTCCAGCCCAGCCGCCTTCAGGTACGCAGTGAACTTGCGATATTGGTCCTGGCAGAGGGCCTTTGTGGGGAACAGCAGCAGAGCCCGGGCCTCGGAGTCGGCCTCCAACGCTTCGATGATCGGAAGGATGTAGCACAGGCTCTTGCCCGACGCCGCCCCAGTGACGATCAGGGCATCGCGCCCGTCGCGCACATGATCCAGCGCCTCGGCCTGATGAGTGTAAAGGCGCTCGATGCCAGCGCTGTTCAGCATTGCCCGCACCGAGGCTGTAAGCGGCCGCAATGGCTCAGCGTATCGCGCCTCCCGCGCCGAGACCTCGCGGACATAGACGATCTGGCCCGCGTAGCCGGGGGCGTGCTTCAGCTTGTCGAGAAGTGCATCGAAGTCCATCCGTGGCTCAACTTGTCCTAGGCTGGCAGCGGCAGCCTCACCAAAAGCTCGGCCATGGTCACCAGATCGAGGAAGTTGTGTCGCAGGATGTCGGCGATGCGCCTAGCGTCACCCGTCCGCACGAACTCGTGGTAGGCATCGGGGATGTCGCTGCCTGAAAGGTCTGCGTCACGGGCCCGCCCGCAGATGAGGCTCTCGAGTGTCTGCAGCTTGCAGTCAGGCACGGCCTCACCCCAGACGCGACGGCTTTCGTGCAGGAGATCCAGGTGTGCAGGCTCCAGGACAAAGGGCACTGCCGTGGCCGCGGCCCTCATCCGAAGATACGGCAGGTCGAAGGCCTTCCCGTTGAAGGAGACAAGGGCTTTTCTATCGCGAGCGTCGTGCAGGAATAAGCGCAGCACGGCCGGCTCCTCGGAGTAGTCGCGGGCGAAGTACTGGCGCACCACCAACCCGCCGTCGTCCCAGACCATCAGACCAATTAGAAACAGCGGTGTGCTGCCCAGGCCCGTGGTCTCGAGGTCCAGGAACATCAAGTCAGTCACAGCATGTGTGGCGTCGGGCAGCAGTTCAGCTAAGCGCAAGGCTAGACCCGAACCACTCCGGACAGCCTCTGCCAGCAGCTCAGCCTCAAGCTTCAACAGCGGTTCGCCAAGGCCACCCAGCCGCGTTTGCACAAGGTAAGCCGCAAGTCCCTCGGGCGAGAGGACTTCCGTACCGGCGACAGCCTCCCCAAGAGGCAATGGTTCGCCCCGGTCTTCAAGCTTCGAAAAGAGGACGGGCGGCCTTGCCATAGCCTGGGAACTACACGCCGCCGGGCACGTCTTCAGGCTCTTGGGTCTCTTGCTGGCCGTCGTCGACCGCAGAGGATCGCCCGCTTCGCGACGCATGCCACGGATCTTCCGACGCAGGCGTTCGAGGTCTGCGATCCCCAGGTCATCCGACGCTCTAGGGATCGAGGGAGACCTGTGTGGTTTTTCCTCGATACCTCTCGGCTTTGCCACTCTTACCTGCCTCCGAGGCATTAGTACGCTGCCAGAACGGCACGACTATCGGCAGGGTTACAAGACAATAGCATTATAGACGCAATCGAACATCTGTCCAAGTCTCTCCAGAGCCGGAGGAGTATTCGATTCTCGCAGGATGAATCTTTGGCCGCCAGGAGGCAGTGGTGAGGGCCCAGAGCAGGAATCACAAAGCAGCCGACGCC
>JAKORR010000786.1 GCA_029777735.1 Armatimonadota bacterium
GCATCTTCGCCCGGCAGCCTGTCCAGAGGTGACTGAGTGTGCCCGTCGAGGCTGAGGGGAAACCGCCGCGTCAGCAGGGAGAGACACCAGCTGATGACACTACATGGACTGCCCCACGGCTCGCTGAGCCCTGGCGGCGGCTTGCAGCGTCGGCCACTGATGCAGCCTTCCTGGTGGCCGCGCATTTGTTGGCATTGACCGTGCTGATCCTCATCCTCGGGGGCAACCTCGACGGGCACCTAGGCGATTGGCTGCCCTGGTTGAGCCTGGCCTTCAGTTGGGCCTATGTTTGGATCGGGTTAAGTTTTGGGGGAGCCACGCTGGGTAAGCGCCTTTGGGGCATCCGAGTCGTGTCGCGGACCGGTGCACCTCTGACGCCTGATCGCGCCGCGCTCCGCTGCCTCGGGTATGTCGTCGCCTGTCTCCCCGCCCGGGTAGGGCTGCTAGCAGTGCTGTGGGACCCCTTGCGGCGCGGTTGGCATGACAGGATCGCCGGGACACTGGTGGTGAGAGCCTCTGGGGCGAGCGTTCCGCAGCTCCCACCTCAGGAACCCGTCGGGACTTGCGAGCCCCTGGTGGCGGACTTGTCCGCCCCTTTGTGCCGGTGGTGGCTTCCTCTGTCGGTGTATGTGCTCTTGGCCCTGACGATGACTTATCCCCTAGCGCTTCACATCAACACAGAGCGAGCTGGCGTCAAAGGCGATGGTTCGGTGTTTCTATGGAACCTCTGGGCCTTCTCTCAGGCGCTGTCGTCCGGACAACCCTTGACTAGCACGGACCTGATCTACTACCCGCAGAGGCCTTCCCTGCTGCACCACACGATGAACTGGCTGGCCTGTGTTGTGGCGGTTCCTCTGCTACGGGTCTTCAACCTGACGACCACCTATAACCTTCTCTTTCTCGCTGCCCTGGTCGCCTGTGCATACTCGATGTACTGGACTGTCTGCGCCTTGACCGGGGACCGACCCGCATCCGCCGCTGCCGCTCTTGCGTTCGGCTTTTCGCCCTACTTCCTGGTCCACGGCCTGGGGCACCTGAATCTTGTATCGGCCCAGTTCCTTCCTATCTCGTGTCTTCTGCTCCTCGCAGCTCTGGCCTCGGGGCGAGTGTCTCTCGCTGTAGGTGCGGGCGTGAGCCTGGCGCTGTCAGGACTGTGTGAGTGGTACTATCTCGTCTTTGGTGTCCTAGCGGCTGCGTCTGTGACGGCCGGGGTCTTCGCCACTTCTTCGTACCACAGCAGAGCCCTATTGGTGAGGTGCGTAGCGTTCCTTGGACTCTCCTTAGCCTTAGCTGTTGCCATCGATGCCCCCCTGCTCCTGCCAACCGTGAGGGAAGACTCGGGGTTTGGCTACGCCAAGGTGAGCCTGAGCGTAGTCGAGAGCTTCAAGGCGGAGCCCTTCGATCTGCTCGTGCCCAACCCCTTCCACCCATTGCTGCGTGGCAGGCGAGCAGCCTCTGCCCCTGAGCGGATCGTGACCCCGGGGTTGACCATCATCGCTCTGGGGCTGGTGGGGCTATGGCGATACCACAGGCGTCTTCTGCCATGGGTCGTGCTGGCTGGCTGCGGCCTTGTGCTGTCCTGGGGACCGTCGCTAAGCGTAGCGGGCAGGTCTGAGTTCAACCTGCCGGCCCTGTTGCTTCTCGGCGGCGTTCCTGGCAGCGCCCTGGACCCTCCTTGGACAACACAAGCGACCCGGGACTTCTGCATCGGTTGTCTCGCCAGGCCGGACTGCGTACTCAGGCGCTACTCGGTGCCGCTACCCTTTACCTTACTACGTAAGTCGGTTCCTTTGCTGAGAGCCTTCAAGGTGCCTGCACGGCTTGGTCTGCTCACTATACTGAGCTTCGGCGTTTTTGCCGCTTTCGGCCTGTCTGCCCTGCGGTCCGCCGCCACACGACGTTGCGGGACACTGGGCGGTCTCGTTCTCGTGGCGGCCGTAGGGGCTCTGATTCTCCTAGAGTACCTGATGGTTCCCTATCCCACCTTTCCTACTGCCACTCATCCCTTCTACCAACAGCTCAGCACAGATTCCGCAGATTACGCAATCATCGACGTGCCGCTAAACCCGTGCCTCAGCGAATACCAGGCCTATCAGACCGTTCACCACAAGAAGCTCTTTGTAGGGAATCTTGCCCGGGTCCCTCCCCATGCCACTGACTTCCTGGCGCGAAACAGATTACTCGTGTATTTGTCGGGCACCCCGATGGATCCAGACCGGGACGGGCCTCTGATTCTTCGCCTCACTCAAATTCCTCCCTCGGTTCTGCACACACCCAGCGAGCGGGCGGCCCTGGACGAGGCGCTTGTGCAGCTCTGCCGCGTCCGCGCCCGATATGTTGTGGTACACAAGGATCTCCTAGACGGCGTCAGCCTTACCCGCTGCCGTGATCTCCTGACTAGCCGCCTCGAGCTTCCGGTAGTCCTGGAGGACCGCGACCTTATCGTGTATGCTCTGTCCTCCCGAAAGCACGCGACGCCACAGTCGCAGGGCTGTGTTAGTAACGTCCGCTGCCCTGAGGTGTCCCAGAAGTCTCTCCCTAGGGCGAGAAGACGTGCAGGAAGTCACCACGCCACACGGGGAGGTCGAAGCGCCAGTGAGAGGAACTTCGGGAGGAACTACGGATCGCCTGTCGCGCAGGGCCTTCCTACGCGCAGTGGCGTTGGGGCGGCAGGTGGATTCCTAGCGGGCGCCGCGAATTTGCCGAAGCGCGCTGCGGCCGTGTCGCTACTACTAACCGAGAGGAAACCAAGTGACATGAAACCACGCCCTGATCTGCTCGACGACAGGTCTCCCAAAGGCCTTGAGGTCTTCCAGATAACCACCGAGCCCGATGTTCCCAGCTCACACCTGTACATGGAAGCTCAAGTCTTCACAACAGACTCGAAGCGCTTCGTGCTACACCGTTCGGCCACAGCCCACGGTGGCAGCATGAGCGATCCCAAGCACCAGTACCTCCTGTGCGACCTCGAGGATAACGGTTCCCTCACGCCGCTTACCGAGGAGACGGGCGTCACCGGAGCCTCCGTCTCGCCCGACGACCAATGGGTGTACTACTTTGTCAACGAAACGCAGCTCGGTGGTGGCCGGTTGACACTCAAGCGCGTTGGCCTGGACGGTGCCGGCCGCGATACTGTCTGCGTGGTGGACACACCGCTGCCTGGGACGAGCTTCCGTCCCAGCGCCATCTATCCCCTATCCACGATCTCTTCCGACGGCAGGCACATTGCGATCTCGGGCTTCCTGGGCGACGGCCAGACCGAAAACGCACCCTTCGGGCTAATGGTCTTCGACATCGAGCGGACCACGGTAAACCTCGTGATTCATGGCCCGACATGGTGCAACATGCACCCGCAGTACTGCCGCTCCAAGGACCCTGAGGAAAGCCACGACATCCTCATCCAGGAGAACCACGACAGCGTCGCCGACGCCAGAGGCTCCATCACACGCCTCGTGGGCGGCGCAGGCGCCGACATCCACGTCCTCCGCGATGATGGCACCAACTTCCGCAACATGCCCTGGGGCCGCGACGGCAACGAGTTCTGCCAGGGGCACCAGTGCTGGCGAGGCAGAAGCTCCTGGGCCATTACCAGCACGAGCACCTGTGAGCCGCCTGAGGCCCAGCTCATCGAAGGCAAGGCTGCACCCTTCGCCGGACACGTGGGCATAAACACACCAGGCGGCGTGCGCAACGACCTGAGCCGGGATTTCCCCGGTCCGCACTTCTGTCACTTCGCCACCGACATCGAGGGCACGCGCCTGGTCTCGGACGCCGGACCGCTCGACACACGGGCCACCATCTGGATGGGCCACCTGGGCGAGCCAGGCAAGGACCCGATCAGCGACTGGGTGTACCTACTCAACCCGCGCTCAACCTGCCAGAAGACAACGCACATCCACCCCTTCCTCTCACCCGACGGCACGATGGCATTCTTCAATTCCGACGAGTCGGGCATCCTGCAGGCTTACATGGCGTGCGGGTTCTAGGGTCTTTTTGTTGGTGGGCCAGGCCACACCTGAAGGAGGGTGCAAGGGGCCTCATGCAGGGGGAGGTCAGCGGTCGAAGCGCCAACCAAAGAAGCTGTATCACAACCTGTTCGCCAGCACAGGTGTCGGCCAGCAGTAATCTCGAACCCATATAGGCGCGCGTCATGGGCAAACTTTAGCCGGATCGGCCTGCCTTGAAGCTCCGTGAGGACGCTCTTCCAGCGCATGCGGTACACAAGAGAATTGCCTGGTACCGGCACACACTCATCCTAGCCCAAACCTGGCAGTAGCTCGCCTCGCCCCTCCGTCGCGCCCACGCGCAGGTATCCGCGCACATCGGCGTCGGCCCGCAACTCACGTCCCTCGAGTACGAAACCCCGTGTCTGCAGATACCCCGTGCCCCCCCGCCTCGCATGCCACGTATCGATCGCGGGGCATCCACGCCAGGCCAATCTGCCACTCCGTGAAGCGCTCGATCTTGTGACCGCGCGCATAGCCCCGTAGTATAGATGAAGGTCTCATCGCCCATGATCAACTGACAGTCCACCCAGGTCATGGCGTGGTCCCAGGGGTCCGGCAGAGAGTTGCGCGGCAGGAAGGGCTCCCTGTCGCGCTACCAGGTCTCGCCGTCGTGGCTCTAGGCCAGCACCGGATAACTAAGACCCGCTACCGGCCCACCCTTTTCGGAAAGGCGTCGCAGCGCCTTGTATTCACGGATTAGCCTAATCTCACACATACTCGTCAGTAATAGCCCGCACGATGCGTACCCAGTCGCGCAACAGCTCCGGCCGCCCGCCTACGGTCTGCACATCCTTGAGCGTGATGTCCACGTGGCAGCCTCGGCTTACCTCCATTCCCTCACGGATAACCTTGCGGATGTGGTCGGGGTCGAAGCCGCAGCAGATCATGTCCGAGGGATTGGGTCGCCACGAGAACACGTACTTGTCCTGTATCTCTTCGGCCGACTTCGCTACGTCGGCCCGAGGCACCACGGCGATGCGTCGCAGGTTAGGTATCTTGCGTAATTGTGGCATCTTCTGCGTCAGGTCCTCACAGCAGCCGTAGGCCGACAGCCCAAACTTCTCGATGATCGTTATCTGGTAGTTGAACATGAACTCTTCGTGCATGCGCGGTGACACTAGCGTGAACTCCTGCGCGGCGGCAAACACCCACAACTGGCTACGCTTCACACCGTGCACACCGGGCTGAGGGTCTTCCAACTCGTGGCAATAGGGCATTGACTGATTCTGGTGGTTGGTGAGACTCCAGTCGCCAGCGTCCTCGGCTTCCTGCTGGGCCTGCAGCACTCCATCGCGCAAGAAGGCTAACAGCTCGTGCAAGAACCCTGGGTTGTCCATCATATCCAGCATGAATCGATCAATGCCGCGCAGGTAGCCCAGATCAGTCGAGAGATCCGCATGCCAGACAGTGTAGACCGGCGACCGGTCGACCTCCACCGTCAGGATATCACCCACGGCCTCCCGCAGACGCGCTACGTTGCGCTGCGTCGCTTCCTCATCGATGATGTGGTGGGGCTGGACCAGTTTGGCTAGGTCCTCCGGCTCCTTGATGGGCGGGTCGTTTTTCCACGCTCCGCCAGGCCGATCGGACGGTACGCGCCCGTAGGGA
>JAKORR010000787.1 GCA_029777735.1 Armatimonadota bacterium
GTCCGTGACACTCATTAGCAATTATCCGAAGGTCGAGGATGCACCCGCGCCGGTGCCTGTGCAAGAGCTTTGGTCTGCGCAGAAGGCATGGAAGCAGGAGACGGCGACCCGTGGAAGGCTCTGCATCAACGGGCTGTGGCAATTGCACCCGCAGGGCGAGAAGTACGCTTCGCCGCCGCCTTCGGGCACCGGCTGGGGCTGGATAAAGGTGCCCGGCGGCTGGGCGCCCGGTTCGGGCATCCAGCCCCTAGGCCCGCCAATTTGGGAAGCTGATGAGGCGCTCAAGCTGTCAGACGCGGTGGTCGTGTGGTACCGACGGAAAGTGGACATCCCGGCTTCGTGGCAGGGACGTCGCATCTTCCTGTATGCCGACAACGTGGTCAGGGTAGCCAGAGTCTACGTGAACGGCCGAGAGGTGGGTGAGATTCTGTGGCCCGACGGCCATGTAGACATCACCTCGGCTGTCGTGCCGGGCCAGCAGGCGGAAGTGGTAGTTCGGGCCAATGCCATGCCGATGACACCCGCAGAGTGGGAGAAGCAGACGGCGAAGGATAGATTGGCGGCGATACGTGCGGTAGGCGTCCGGGGCCTGGCGGGTGACGTGTTTCTGGAGGCCGAGCCGATAGGGCCGCGCGTGGCCGACCTTCTTACTATGCCTTCCGTGCGCAGGAAGGCGTTGGGACTTCGCCTGAACCTGGCAGACCTGGCGCCCGGGCAGTACACTATTGAGGTAGAGGCGCAGACCCAAGGCAAGACGGCCCGCGTGTGGCCTGCTCACCCCTTTGACGCTACCAAATTGCAGGAGGGCCGACTGGAACTCGGCCTCCCGTGGCCGGAACCCCACCTGTGGGACATCGATCGGCCAGCCTTTTACGATCTGGTCGTGCGCCTACGGTCTGCCGACGGCAAGCTGTTGGACGAGTCGGCGCCAGTGGCCTTTGGGTTTCGGGAGTTCTGGATTGAGGGCCGCCAGGTGTTCCTCAACGGCCGTCCCTTCCATATCCGAGCCTTCGATTTTACCTTGCCATCGAGCAGCGGCGGTCGATCGAGCCGCGAGGCTTGCGAATGGGCGCTGCGGCGCTACCGCGACTTGGGGATGAACTTCGCGTATCTCAGCACCTACAACTTGGACTGGGGACAGCTCAGGTACTTTGACGGTGTTATGCAAGCTGCCGACAGTCTGGGTTACGCGCTCAGTGTGTGTATGCCACACCCGAGAGATATAGCGCAGACCTATCAAGACCGAAACAAGCGTGCGTACTGGGAGCGGATGGCGCGATGGGTCGCGCGGCGGGCGGCGAATCATCCGTCGGTGATCATGTACGCGATGAGCCATAATTGGCTGGGGCATGAGGGTGACCAGAATCCTGCCTTTCTCGACGCCAGCTTTGCCGACGATGATCCCTCACTAGGCGAAGGGAGGCTCAAAGCGCGCGAGGCTGCGCGATGGGCGGAGCAATTTGTGGGACAGCTTGACCCGACTCGGCCCGTCTACCATCACCAGTGTGGTAGCTTTGGGCGCTGGATAACGCTCAACTGCTACCTCAACTGGGTGCCGATTCAGGAAAGGATGGACTGGCTGTCGACCTACTACCATTCGGGCCGCAAGCCTGTTTTCCTGGTGGAGTTTGGGATGCCGCATCATGCGAGTTTCCAGCGGCACCGTGGCGGGCCCTTCATCTGGACCAACAACGTCCACGCTGAACCCCTCAACGTTGAGTTTGCGGCCATGCTCTTCGGCGATACGGCCTACAACCTCCAGCCCGAGAACCTGGCACAATATGATACGCTGGAGCGTCTCTATCGGGAGAAGGGCACGTCCTTCCACTTCGCGCAGGCCTTCGGCGCCTACTGGGACCAGCGCATCGAGAAGGACTTCCTAGACGTGAAGGCCGAGTACACACGGTACACATGGCCGGCCTTCCGGACTTGGGAGCTAGCGGCCGTGGCGCCTTGGGATTGGAGCGACATGGGGCGACCTCGGCGCGGTCGGGTAGAGTTGAAGACCGACTTGGGCAACCTGCAGGAGCCGGGCTTCCGGCCGGACTACGTTGACGTGGGCGACTGGTACGATGAGCCTCCTGGTAAGCCCACCGACTACACCGTGTTGGGGCGAGAGCTGAAGCGCCTGAGCCAAGACCTGCTTGCCTACATCGGTGGAAAGCCGGAGAAGTTCACAAGCCGTGACCATCTCTTTGCGCCGG
Organism: Armatimonadota bacterium; assembly: GCA_029777735.1. GTDB lineage: Bacteria > Armatimonadota > Zipacnadia > Zipacnadales > FEN-943 > JAKORR01. The sequence goes on from JAKORR010000787.1 coordinate 2,205, forward strand.
GTGAGACCGTGCGCAAGCAACTCATCTTCATCAATGACACGCCCTACGAGCAGGTGTTCTCGTACCGCTGGGTGGCCTCCGTGGGAAGTGCGTCTATCGGCAGGGGCAAGGGCGAGGCGCTCGTGGGAGCTGGCCGCGTCGCGAAGCAGCCCCTCAGCTTCAAGCTTCCGGCATTGACTTCCGACACGGAAGGCGAGCTGGCGCTGATGGCGACAGTGAACAAGCGAGGCGGACCAAATCTCCAGGACAAGTTTGCTTTCCAGGTGCTCATACCGCGGGCGAGGCCACGGCGTGGCTCTAGTGATGGTGATCTCTGTATTCTGGACCCGGCAGGTGTGACTACGCAGGCACTGAAGACGATGGGCGTGCCAGTGCACCTAGTCCAGGCATCGGGCGAGGCGCCGACGGGTCTCAAAGCGCTGATTATCGGCCGTGAGGCCCTGCGTAGCGATGAGGCTTCACTATGGTCCACCATGCCCACCACGGTCGCAGAGCAGGCCCTACCTCCCAAGGAGCACCTGAACCGTCACACCCTGGAGGCGCTGCCTGGCTGGGTCACGGACTTTGTGGGCCGCGGCGGGCGGGTGTTGGTGTGCGAACAGACCGAGCGCGTGCTGAGCCACAACTTCGGATTTCGCACGGCTTTCCCAGGGACACGCCAAGTATTCGCACGCTGCCCGTGGCATCCCGTGCTCCGCGGACTGGGGGATGACGCGCTGTCACTGTGGCGCGGGGAACCAACGCTCGCCGTAGCGTATACCCAATGCGGCCCCCTAGGCGATCCGACCGTCGACTGGCTGGGCTTTCGCAACTCCCGCGTATGGAAGTGGGGTAGCTATGGGCAGGTTGCTACTGCAGTGATTGAGAAGCCGCATACGGGTGATTTCCTGGCGCTCGCGGACTGCGAGTTCGATCTAGACTACTCACCGCTGCTCGAATACCGACACCCGGGAGGCGGCGCTGTGCTCTTTTGCCAGCTCGACATCTCGGAGCGCACGGAGCCCGATCCTGCAGTGCAGCGGCTATGGGGCAATCTGATCGAGTGGTTGGCGCAGCCGGAGGCTAAGCTGGGGACGGACCTGCGTAGGGTCGTCTATGTGGGCGGCCCGCGGGGTGCAGCGTTGCTGGCGGAGCTGGGCTGCGAGGTGGACGCTGCCGCTGACTTGAGCCGCCTCGGCTTCGAGGCCCTTGTCGTGGTAGGCGAGGACGCAGGGGATAGGCTGGGCGCAGCTCGCCAGGCGCTATCCGACGCGGTGAGCGCCGGAACGACTGTTTTCTGTCTGCCGCAGCAGCCCGCGGACCTGGCGAGCTGGGCACCCTTCCCCGTCACACTGGAGGAAAGAAAGGTCACCCACACTCTGCCCGGGCGGTCGGATCACTGGCTACTGCGCGGCTTGGGTCCCAGCGAGCTTCACTGGCGCGGGAGCATCACCGTGGAGGCGCTGTCCGGGCTGCCTGAGGGAAGCATGACCCTGCCCACCGGCATCGTGGGTGCTACACCCTACGGCAAGGGCTGGTTTGTGTTCTGCCAGGTCTCGCCAGAGATGTTTGACGACGAGGCCAAGCCCTTCCTGAGGCTGTCTCGTCAGCGGTGCGCACAGATGCTGTCGCGCCTGCTGGCGAACTGCGGCTGCACAATACGGGTGCCTCTATTGCAGAACCTGACACGTGTCGGCGCGCTGACGATCGACCTAAGCGGTGAATGGGCCATCAGACTTGATCCGGAAGAGCAGGGCGACGCCCAAAAGTGGTTCGCTGCCGACCTGGACGACAGTGGGTGGAAAAGATTGGCGGCGCCAGGGTTCTGGGAGGATGCCGGCGTCGGCATGGACAAGTACGATGGGGTAGCATGGCTGCGACGCCACTTCACTGTCACCGGGCCAGTCCCGGAAGAAGGTCTGTATTTGATTATCGGCTGCGTGGATGACGAGGACTGGACCTACGTCAACGGCCGGCTGGTCGGGCATCTGGGGCAGGACACCAATCCTGATGACTACTGGTCAGCGCAACGGCGGTACCATGTGGCAGCGGAGTTGTTGCGACAAGGCGAGAACGTGGTAGCGGTCAAGGTGCGCGATCTCCGTGGCGGAGGTGGGATCGGCAAGGGGCCGATCAAGTTGGCCGAGGAGGAGAGGTGGCTTGGCAGCTACTACGTCAACCGCCCCGTGGCCAGCGACGATCCCTACCGATACACTCGTTGGTAGCGGTCCGACAAGGGCTAACAACTGTGGTTTAAAGTGTAAATGAAGA
>JAKORR010000788.1 GCA_029777735.1 Armatimonadota bacterium
CCTCATCCTGAATCCAGCGCCACGGTCGCGTCTGCCCTTCTTTCAGAACCCCTCCGAACCGCCCTGTTGCGGATGCGGCAGTCTTGGCGCACAATCCGTCCATCCGTGTCGTTCGACGACGCCGACCGGCGGTGACCGCGAGTGCTTTTCCTGGTCACGGACGCAGGAGCGCAAAGAAGACCTCCGGCCCAACGCCGCCCTGCGCGGCATCCTGCCTGACGGAGTGGCGACGGGCCGGTCGGGGAAGCCGGACGGAACGCTTGCGAGGACTGCTTGCCCAAAATCTGCCGCCAATGCGATACTTGGCGCTTAGGCCGGGCAGCGAAGCTCGGGAGATGGTACGTTCACAAGGAACCAGAACGCCGATGCGAGAGAGAACGTACAGCATGTCGTTTACGACAGGAGCCCTTCTGTACCGGGAGTGCGCGCTTGTGGCTGCCCTGTATGGGGAGTTGGACGACTGGGAAGCGGTGCGGGCAAAGGTGATGGCAGGGAACCTGCTGCAGATGCGGACGCCCAATGCCCTGAAGCGGGTCTATCGAGAGGTGAGCTCGCGGCTGCGGCTGCTCACGGAGCCCGAGATGGCGGTGCTGCGGGAGGGTGGCCAGCAGGAGCAGGGCTACGTCCTGTGGCTGGCGGTATGCAAGCGTTACCGCTTCATCTATGACTTCGCCGTCGAGGTGCTCAGGGAGAAGTTCCTCGGCCTGAACCTTGCCTTGTCGTACGAGGACTACGACCGCTTCTTCCTGGACAAAGCAGAGTGGCATCCCGAGGTGGAGGGAGTGGCCCCGGCGACGCGTGGGAAGCAGCGCCAGTTCGTGTTCAAGATGCTGCACGAGGCCGACCTGCTGTCGAAGGAGAACCATATCCAGCCCGCCCTGCTGACCTCACGCCTGGTCGAGGCCATCGCCGGGGATTCACCGGCGCACTTCGCAGTGTTTCCGGTGACGGAATCCGTGCTCAAGGAATGGCTACGATGACGATCGACCCCGCCACCGCCACGCCTGCGGAGCGGTTTGACCACCTGCTCCAGTTGATCGGAAGCGAACGCTTCCTGAAGATGCAGGGGCTGGGCAGTGAGGTGCCCTTCTTCATCTGTCCCTTCCGCCCGCAGGAGGCGGTGGACATGCAGCGCCTGGTGAAACAGCTTGCCCGGCGGCTGAACGGTCAGGGCGTGGCAGTGCTCGAGGTTGACCTGTACGACCTGACCGAGGAGCTTCTGCGCCAGCGCGGCATCTGGGAGCGCGTCCTGCAGATCGAAGCCACCGTGAGCAAAGAGCAGCTTCGTGAACTGCTGCAGGGCGTGTTGGACCCGGAGAAGCACCTGGTCCCGGCCATCGCCGCCCGGATGCGGGCCGAGCCGTTTGACGTGATGTTCATCACCGGCGTGGGGGAGGTGTTCCCCTACATTCGCTCGCACAACGTGCTCAATAACCTTCAGAGCACGGCCAAGGACAGGCCGACGGTGATGTTCTTTCCCGGCGTCTACAGCCAGTCGCTTGAGGCCGGTGCCTCACTGGACCTGTTCGGCCGTCTGCACGACGACAAGTATTACCGGGCCTTCAACATCTACCACGTGAGTGTTTGAGACAAGGAGACGACCGTTATGACGTTAGCCGCCCTCTTCGCCAAACCCATCGACCGTCCCATCGAGGGGGTCATCAAGGCCGATGACGAGGCCAGCCTGAGGCTGGAAGTGGACGAGTACGTCCTGACGAATGAAGTGGCCAAGCGCCTGGAGACCTTCCTGGCTGCCTACACGCACTACGAGGGAGCCAACGGCGTGTGGGTTTCCGGCTTTTTTGGGTCGGGCAAGTCGCACCTGCTGAAGATGTTGGCGCTGCTGCTGGAGAACCGGGGGGTGGAGGGCACGCCCGTCCTTGATCTGTTCCTGGGCAAGTGCGGGGACAACGAGATCCTGCGGGGCGACCTGAAGCGGGCGGCGGCCATCCCCTCGAAGAGCATTCTCTTCAACATCGACCAGAAGGCGGACGTGATCAGCAAGAGCCAGGTGGATGCTCTGCTGGCTGTGTTCGTCAAGGTGTTTGACGAGATGTGCGGCTACTACGGCAAGCAGGGCTATATCGCCCAGTTTGAGCGCGACCTGGATGGACGCGGCCTCTACCAGGTCTTCAAGGCGACATATCGCCAGGTGTCGGGTCTGGAGTGGGAGGCTGGCCGTGAGCAGGCGCTGCTGGAGGCGGCCCACATCGACGCAGCCTATGCCCAGGTGACGGGCCAGGCACAGAACGGCGGCATTCTCGACCGCTACCGCTCCGACTACAAGATGTCGATCGAGGACTTCGC
>JAKORR010000789.1 GCA_029777735.1 Armatimonadota bacterium
CCTCTGGCATTGGAGGTGTGCCCATGGGGCGGACCGATGTGATAACCAGGCCAGTCGAGAGCACTGTGATCGACAAACCCCCGGGCATCAAGCAGTGGACTTTCCTGACGCCCCAATTCCCGGTGCTGGTGGCGCTCCCCTACGTGGCCCCGCACCTGAAGTCCACGATTGAGGCTCGTGGGGGCGAGTTGAGTCTGACGGTGCGCCGCTAGGACTTGATACGGAGGCGATACCATGGTTCAGGGAACTACTGTTGTGATAACGCGGGTGTTCACCGACTTCGATGGCGGGGCCTACGACCCCACAGAGATCGAGCTCAAGCTGTTCGACCTGCAGAAGCAGCAGGTTGGTGAGACCGTCACGGTTACTGCCGAGCTCCACAAGGTCGATGTGGGCGTCTATAGAGTGCCGGTGGTGCTGCCGGAAGGCCACGACATGATCGTGTATGAGTTCTCGGGAAAGGACGCCGACGGCAACCCTGATGTCCTGCGGAAGGCGATCAGGACGCCGTGGGCGGAGTAGCGGGCTGAAGGAACCGCGCGGGCAATCCCGAATAAGGCAGGCATCTACCACCTGGAAGGAGGTGCCCGCCATGACGGTGCGCGAGTTGATCGAGCGATTGCAGCAGTTCGACCCAGGGCTAGAGGTCCTGTGCTACTGCCAAGATGATGAGCTACGGGTCAAGGGCCACAGCTTTCGGCTTCTTGATATCGAGAGTGTCGATGTCGCAGAGGGCCAGAAAGTGCGCGGCGACGATGGGGTCCCGAGTGTGCGGTTTGGGAAAACGCCGTGCTCGCAGCAGTTCGTATCCATCGATGTCACGTGCGACTTCTAGGGCCCAATAGGTAGTGGAAAGGGCCGAAGCCCTCCCCACTACCATCCTTGAGGTTTCTGCGAGTAACCCTTGGTTGCCGTGTGCGGAGAAGTGCAGGCGCGGACGGCTTCATAGACGGTCTTATAGAACTCCGCCACTACCTCGCCTGTTACGCGGGAACTCGCGGTGGCTCCCGCAGAGCCTAGCCATGCGACGGTGATGTTGGCTGCGATCTCGGCTTTGTCGGCCAATTCGGCACCTCCCTTCCGGAGCGACTATTATCGATATGTTAGGGAATTCCTTCTTGTCCAGCTCAACAACGCCAGCCTTCGGGCTGGCTTCGTCTTTGGGGTGATCTCATGGCTCGATACACTGTCGATGTGCTGAATGATAGCGGGCAGCGGGTGGGGTTCGTGCCTACCCCAATGTCCCCGAGCTACCGGCGCCGGCAGAATCAGGCCACATCATTCAGCTTCGGCGTGCCTGCAGAGGATGCTTCCCTGTTCCCGTTCGGTCGGCGATGCATTCTCCGCCGCAATGGTGTCGAGAAGGCCGCGGGCTTCGTGACCCAGCGCGACTTCTCGGGCCAGGTGCTGCGTGTCGAGTGTGTCACCAACGAGGCGCTGCTGCGAGACTTGATCACGCCCTCCATCTGGAACTACTGGGCAGGCTGGGAGCTTGGTGATGCTGTCCGTGACCTGCTCATGGAATGCGTCGTGCAGGCGCGCAACACGCCCGATGACTGGGCGGCTGCCGTCGAAAAGGTGGACGTGGACCTAGCCACGATGCCTGGCAAAGTTGTGCTCGCGAAGAATGCCACCGGGCGCTACAAGAGTCACGGATACATAACGCTGCAGTTCGACTTCGGGCAGATCGCGAAGTATCAGGTGCTCCGGTGGTCTGAGGACGTTGGCGAAGAGGTGCGCATCAAGGCGCAGTTCCGGACCTCCTCAGACGGCCTCACCTGGGGGTCGTGGAGCGAGGAGCTGCAGTCGGTGTTCCCGGCTGAGGACGGCGTGGCTCTGACTGGTGACGAGCGCTACATCCAGGTCAGGATGCACCTCTACACAGACAACACCAGCGCCAAAGATCAGAACGGAGTGCCCACAGGCTACACCCCTGTCCTGAACGGTGTTGAGGTCATCGCCCGCAAGCCGGGTCCGGTGAGCGAAGGGGTGATCGAGGCTACCCCGGGTGTCATCCTGCCCGCCTACCGTAGCGAAAACGAGGACAAGAAGGAGACCTACTCGTTCAACCGCGAG
>JAKORR010000790.1 GCA_029777735.1 Armatimonadota bacterium
CTCTGCTGCCCAAATCCTCCTGCGGCCGGGAACTAAGTTTCTCGGTTCCTCCACCAACACAACGCGTGATTATGCGCAGGTCGGATACGCCGCCGTACGGGAGGGCACAGGGTAGGACCAAGCAAGGGAAGAAGTCCAAGGAAGGACAGGCACCGAGTGAGGGGCACCTCCGCCCTGCGACGTCCAGTCCGTTGAAGAAGGCCCCCTATAACCTATCCATCCGCTGTCCTCTGCCGGAGCGCACCGAGCAGAGCAGGTCTATCGCCTCCGTCCCTGCGTCGCCATGGCGAGGACAAAACCCGGTCCACAAGGGGCGAAGAGGCCTTACGGTCGAGGATACACGAGGCTAGAAGTATGTTGCGCGGCAGCGCCTTCTTCCTTCCCCAGACACGCGAACCACGCGTGGGCGCGTCTCGGGCCAGAAGTCCACCCGCGGCGATCGCCGCCAGGGACGCTAAGCTCACTACTGCCCGACTGTCACCACCTGCCCGAGGCGTAATGTCACAGGCCCCAGCAGACCCGAGTCCAGCAGCGGCGAGTCGTGCGCCCAGTGCCGCCAGGTGGTGAAGGTGACACGGCGCGGCTCTGGTCTAGGCGTTCCCTCGGACACCCACCGCGGAATCTCCTTGAGGGCCCCGCCGGCAGTCCACTCGATGTCGGCAGGCAACTGCTCATCGCCGATCAGCCGGTTCGGCCACAGATTGGTAACGCGTATTTCCACAAGGTTCGCCCCCGGCTTGACGGCGTCGGTGACCTCCACCCGGAAGGGCGGCTTCCAAAGGATTCCCAAGTCCCTGCCGTTCACGCGAACCTCGGCTATCTCCCGCACCTTGCCCAGATCGAGCAGAAGCACCTTGCCCACCCCGAGCAGGTCCTGCGGCACGACCACTTGCTTGACATAGGTGGCCGTGCCCGAGAAGTAGCGCACGCCTGGGTCCTCGCTCTTGGTCCACGAAGCCAGTGCCTCCAGGGTCACCTTCTCCGGCGCGCCCAGGTTCGGAGGGAACCGCAGCTCCCAGGGGCCACTGACTTCGACCGGCGCGCCGATATCCTCCACCCGCGCCTGCAGCTTCTTCCCGCCCGCCGTGGTCAGCTCGTACAGACCTGGCTCCCACGCCGTCAGCACAGCCTTGCCGTCGGCCGACACCGCCAGCTCCGCTGCGGGCAGCTCGGCCAGAGTCCCGGCCTTCTCCGTGCCATCGGGTATTTGAAGCGTCTGATTCTCGCGCACTATCTTGGTGTAGGGCTCGCCGTCGAGCGTGTATTCGACGAGCATCTGCTTGACTACCAGGGGCGCCGGGTCCCCAGCCAGCAAGTTGTCGGCCACGACCGTCAGCGCTCCGTCCTGCACGAGGGCAGCCAGCTTCTCAGTAACGTCGACCCAGGGCTGCTTGGGGGGCTCCGCCGACTCGGGCGGCAAAATCCCATAGAGGGCCCGACGAATCTCCAGCTTTCCCTGGACGCCAGCCGCGGGGATGGTGAGCATGGCACCCTCGTCGACAGTGGCCGAGGCGGGTTGGCCGTCGACGGTGTACTCCACGCGCAGTTGCTTGACTACGTTCGGCGCCGGATCGCCCGCGATGGCGTTGTCAGCCCGCACCGACAGCCTATTGTCCCTCACTAGCGCCCGCAGTTGCTCCGTCACATCTACCAAGTCTGGCTGCTCCACCGTTAGGACGCCGTACACCGCACGGCGTATCTGCAGGTCCGCCACCGGGCCGGGCTTAGGGAACAGAGCCGAGCGGCCGTCGCGCTCGGCAGAAACGAGGTGGTCCGCATCTCCTGCGGCCTGGCGGAAGACCACGAACACCGAGCCGGCCGGGTCAAGCCGCAGAGTGACCGTCGTGCGCCCCTCCTGCTTGCGGTAGAGTGGTGCCCTCTCGATCTTGCCCGTGTCGGGGTGCCAGAGCTCCGGAACCTTCCCGCTGACGCGGAAGGTGCAATCCACTACCTCGCTGCGTCGGTTCTGATTCGAGACAAAATAGACTTCGGCCTCGCCCACCGTCCGATGAATCTCCACAAGTCGGGCCCGACCATCGGCCGAAGCAAACTCGAAGTCTGGCTTGAGGCCTTGAGCAGCAAGGACTTCCTCCAGCGGCCTGCCCCAGATCACGACGCCCTGCCCGAGCTTGTGCTCCTTGACCCTTTCGCCGTCGCAGTCGGCCCAGATTTCGTCCGCTAGCGCCCGCACCTCGGCGTCACAGTCGGGGCGGCGGGTCAAGCTGGGCGACCTGGTGGGTCTGGGCCCCACGACCGTCGCGCCCGCCCGGATCAAATCCCTAACCTTCCTCAGCACCTCGGGGGTCATCCTGTCGCTTGGCGGCAGCACCAACACGCGGTAGCTCATCCCGTCGGGCAGAACCAACCGCCCGTCCTCCACCGACAGGCGCGTCAGAAGCACCTCGGCATTGCAGGCGTCGTAGTCATAGCCCGCGGGCGGCGCCGGCCTCAAATTCCCCCTCGCCGGCGGTGCCTTGGGTGAGCCTTCTCCGGTAAAGTAACACAAATCGGCCGCGAACAGTCCAGACTGCAGCAGATATTGGCACCGGGCCAGGTACGTCAGCCAGGCCGGTGACTGGTCCCACCAGGTCACGGTGCGCTCGAAGTGCATGCCCCACGGCCCCATGGTCATCCCGGGCCTGACGTTCAGCCAGGGCTGGTGAGCGTAGCGGTGAAAGATGAAGCGGTTGATGCCACCGGTATAGATCAGGTCGCCCAGCGCCTTGATGGCATAGGGATGATTCTGCCACCGCCCTGCCTCTGCGCTAGCCGTGAAGGCCTCGGCTCCAACGTACTTGCGGCCGTAGGTATGCGCGGCCGACGATGCCAACTTGCTGCACCAGTTGTCATTACCCGACCCGACCCAGAACTCGCCCATGGGGATGTCGCCGCGTCCACCACAGGTCAGGTCGTCGAAGCCTCCGTTGCCATACGGCTCGACAGAGAGCTGCAGCCCGCGCTCATGGCAGAGCGTCGCGAAGCGGCCATAGTAGTTGTCGGCGAACAGGTCCGCGATAGTGCGCCTGACGTCCCACAGAAACCGCTCCGATACGTCCATGCTGTCCACCACGCGCCCCGCCATCACCGGCAGGTAGAGCAAGGGGTCGTAGCCGCGCCGTGTCTGAAACTCCTCGCGGAAATGTGCCGTCCAGTTCTGAGGGCCGACCTCGTAGCTGTCGATAAGCACATGTCTGAGACTCTTGCCAGTCAAAGGCCCTAGGTCCGCAACGACCTTGCCCATCATACCCGCCCAGTGAGCATCGACGGCCTCCTTGCTGAGCTTGTCACATTCTAGCCCGCGGCCTTCTTCAGCCGCCGGGTGATTCTCCTTGCCCGTTGGCGTATGGCCAATGCGCAGGATCGTCCAGTCTCCCTCGGGCACATCCCAGGTGAGACGCCCGGCGGCGTTCATCTGGCTCGTCAGGTCCAAGATCGCGCTGCGCTTGACCACGGCCTCAGGGCCTACCTCGCGGCTGTCGGGGGCAGGATCGTCGCCGCGTACGTAGCCCGCCTTGGGGCCGAGATTGCTGATGCGCGCGCTCGCCTCCAGCCGGACCTCGGCCAGAACTACCCGGACGGTCCTCCTCGTCGCCTGCGGGAAAACCAGTCGGTAGAAGCGAGCCGAGACGGGGTCGAAGTTCGTCACAGAGGGCGGCCGCGTGATTTCCGGCGGCGTGATTCCTAGACGCGCCACCCTTCTGAACTCCACGCCGTCCTCCGAGACCTCGAGGTCGCACGAGATCGCGTCCCTCCCCGAGCCGCCCAGCACTGTCAGTGCCCGGGCGGTGAAGGGCTCGGCAAAGGTCAAGAGGATGTAGGGTGACTCGCCCTCCGTCGCCGGCCGCAGGGATAGCCCGGCTTGCGTGTCTGGGTTGCCATCAGTCACCTTGCTCGCGTCAAACTGCGGATCGCTGGCCGTTATCTGTGGCTGACTGTTCCCCTCTGGCACGGCGACCTCTGCCTCAGGCGTCGGGAAGGCCAGCAGCGCGATATCGCGATAGAACCCGAGCTTGGTCGGTGGTTGCGCTAGCACCTCCTCGAACCGCCCCGGCCCCTTCACCCGCCGCTCGCTGAAGGTCACGATTTGCATGGCCAGCTCAGGCGTGATCCATGGGCCACCGCTGCTGGACCAGCCTGCACAGTTGTGCATGCACAGCTCCAGGCCTAGCCGGTCGGCCTCCTGCGCGGCGTGCTTCACCATGGCCCGCCACTCGTCACTGCCGTACCTCACCGGCCCGCGCGGGATCCCAACGGCCACATCGAAGATCTGGGCGCCGCCCACCCCCACCCGCTTCATCTCCTCCAGGTCTTGCGTGATGCCCTCCTTCGTGATGTTTCCGTCCATCCAGTGCCACCAGGTATGGGGCTTGGCGCTGTCCGGTGGGCTCACGAAGCCCGCCTCCAGACCCTCGGCTCCCTGCGCCGACGCGACGGCGGCGAAGCCCGTGGCCATAAGCGACCCGAGCGCTAGCGCCGCGAGAATCAGCTTTGTTCTTGATGATATGGGCGCCGTATGATCACCCTCTCGCAGCGTAAAATTAATTCGGGCTGGGGCACCAGGGCTTCCCCGGCCCGTGAGAGATGTAACCTTCCTCGCCCAGTGGGCCCTAACCTTTGCGACTTGCACTGCGAGGGGCGCAACCGGTGCCCAGCAGGCCGGGTGGACAAGCCCCCTCCGGAAGTGCTCTGAGCCCGGGGCGCCGAGTACCAAAGGAAACAGCGACGCCAGCGCGTGTCCTCTAAGTGAGCAGGCACACATAGGTCATAAGTTTCCGCGAAGCGTGGTTGACATCGGCGAGTAAAGGGTATATGCTATTAACAGATAGCTATGCGCAGACGTCACTGTCATCGTCACGGCGCCGACTACGGCCCTTGCTCCTGCGGGATGGCCAAGATGTACCGCATGGTGGAGCCTACTGTGCTCTATCTCCTGGCCACCGGGAAGGCGCAGTACGGGTATGAGCTGATGGAGAAAGCCCACGAGACCGGGCTCACAGACTCCGAGATTGACGCGGGTGCCATCTACAGAACCCTCAGCGCGCTTGAGGAGAACGGCTACGTGATCTCGCGGTGGGACGCCGGAACCTCCGGACCCGCTCGCCACGTTTATGAAATCACCCAGGCAGGACGCGAGCACTTGGCTGAATGGGCAGTTTTACTGCGCAGACTCGGGACCTCGATGACGCAGTTTGCCGATGCCTGCGATAATCTCAGATGAGCCGCCGGAAGACGGTTTTTCTGGGGCGACTATATGTAGAAAACAGATATGAGGAGATCACACTATGAAGATAGCCGTGGCCACCGATGGAACACAGGTATCCGCCCACGCTGGACGCTGCGAACAATACCTAGTTGCCTTGGTCGAGGGTAAACGCCTGGTGTCCCGCTCTACGGTGCCCAACCCAGGCCATGAACCCGGGCGTTTTCCCAGACTCATGCGCGATTTGGGTGTGGAGCGCCTGCTGGTAGGCGGCATCGGCCCCCGGGCCGCCGAATTGCTCGCCGGTCTAGGTATCGACGTCGTGCTGGTGGGCACGGGAGACGCCGAGTACACCCTGCGCCGATATGTGGCCGGCGAGTTAGAAGGTGCCCGCAACCTCTGTGAGCACTAATCAAGGCCCAGCCAGTGGAGGTCGTAAAGGATGCAAACGCTGGTTCGCCACATGCAAATTGTGTGTATAAAGTAGCACAAAATTTATTAACAACAC
>JAKORR010000791.1 GCA_029777735.1 Armatimonadota bacterium
CTCAGAAGCACGTGGGCTTCCCAGGCGCCAAAGGGCACGCCTGCTTCAGACGTCTCGTGCCGTCCCAGGCGCCCGAGGCGCTGGACGAAGCTGCCCGCGTTACTGGCCTCGAACACCAGAAAGTTGATGCGAAAGTCAATGCCTATCTCCACTGCGTGCGTGCCGACAAGCACCTGCGCCCTGCGCTCTGTTTCCCTTCTCTCCGGCGAGACGAGCCCAGTGATCTCTCCGGTCTTGGCGCCATCAACAGGCGGAGCCGCGCGCAGCTCGTCAGCCAGGTGCCGAGCGCGGATCACGGAGTCCACGACGACGGCAGCCCGCCAATCCTCGTCTCGCGCCTTGCGCTCGACCGCAAAGGCGCTAAGACGGCCCCAGAGCTGGTGCATACTCTCCTTGCTATCTCGTGCGTTGGCCACGCTGTGCACGTGGAGCGTCATGGGCCGCGTGATCCGGGTGTGGGATGCCGGCGTCTGCTCGCTCCAGTCGTATTGCGCCGTCACTCGCGTGCAGGAAAGCCCAGCCCGCTCAAGCGGTTCCAAGATTGCCTGGCGAGGGGTGGCAGACAGGAACAGGAACTTCATGCGGCCTTGGCTGAAGGCGCGTAGCAGAAGAATTGCATTGACGACAGCAGCCTGCTGTGGTGTGTCGAATACGTGGAACTCGTCAAAGACTATGAGATCATACGCCTCGGCCAGTACCGAAAGCAGCGATTCGGGTGTTCCTAGAGAGTGATCTCCGTACCAGAAGGTCGACAGGAGATGGAAGATATCAGGGTTCGTCAAGAGCACATGACTTTGTGCCATCAGGCTTCTGAGGATTGACGGTTTTCTCATCTCAAGCGCTGCGGCCTCTCGGCGGAGCACCGAAGCGTCAACCCGCTGAAGGTCCTCCACCCACGGGGCTTCCCACTTTTCCGCCATCCCCGCGACTTGCCTTGCCTGGTCGGCGAGGAGTTCGTTGGTGGGATACAAGCCAAGAACGTGCCTGCCATCGGATGAGATCAAGGCCGGAAGGTAGGCAGCCAGCGTCTTGCCGTCGCCCGTACTTGCCTCGCTGAAAACTACCTCGACGTCGGGGTTGCCTAGGGCCTCGTAGGTCTCGCGCTGGTGACGGCGAGGTATCCATCCAACTGGCCAACTAGCATCGGCGGCTTCTGTTGGGGAATTGACAGGGCGTATTCTCAGAGTGAGCGAAGGTTTCAAGGTGTATTCTCCCTCCTGTTGATAGAGTCGCCTGGCCGGTTACTTGCTTCTCGCTTCCTGGATTCCACCTTCTCCACAGCCTCCCACCAGCGCGAGCGTCTGGCCCATGCCCATCGCTGTCTTGCGCCCGGTGCCGCAGTAAAAGGATAGGCGCCAGAGCGCCGTCAGAACCGACAGTTCAGCGTCGCTGAAGTTAC
>JAKORR010000792.1 GCA_029777735.1 Armatimonadota bacterium
AAAGAACTCACGTCAGGAAGAATGTACGATGGTGCGATACAACTCGTCCACCTTTTCCGCCACGGCCTGCCACGTCAAGTGTTTTTCCACGTACTCGCGGCCACGGCGACCAAGCTCTTTGCGGTCCGACAGCAGCACACGGCGGATCCCTTCGGCGACGCCCTCCACGGAATCCTCGACTGTGAATCCGCATCTGGCCTCGTCCACATAAACGTGGCTGGCCACGCCCGGGGTAACAACTACGGGCACACCGTGGGCCATGGCCTCGACTACGACCACACCAAAGTTCTCGTGTTGTGAAGGAAGACAGAGGACGTGGGCTAATCCAAAAGCCTCGGCCTTGTCCGGGCCCTGCAAAAAGTCGGGGAAAACTGTTGCACCATCCAGCCCGGCTTCTTGAGTTTGCCGACGTAGCCCCTCGCCCATACCTACGTCCGGACCGGCCAGCACAAGGGCGAGATCAGGAATCTCCGTATGAAGCCGAGCGCAGGCCTCCACAACCCATTGAGGCCGCTTTATTTCGTGTAATCGCCCCATGAAAAGCACCACTCGCTTGCCCCGCAATTGAGGATAGCGGGCTAGCACCCTTTCATTCCCCCGGAGCTCCCTGGGCAGAGGCACGCCGAGTGGTACCACATACAGGCGGCATCCTGGCACTAGTCGATCAATTTGCGCTGCTTCGGCCTGCGAGGTGGCTTGGACCGCTGCCGCACGCTCGAGATCACGTTGGTGGAACAGCCACAGGAATAGGCGTTTCCAGTGGGTCATCCCCTTTGCCAAACATACTTCGTCGAAGCTCCCGTGCGGCTGGACGATATAAGGCACGCGCCAACGCCGGCCGAGTTGCGCGGCGCGGATCGTGAGGTGGCTGAATTGGCCATGGATGTGGATGATATCGGGGCGGGTCGCAGGGTCGGCGAGACGGCGTGCCAAAAGGCCGATCACTTGGGGACAATAAGAAAAACGAGACCAAGGGCGGTGCCGACCCAGGGCCCGACCGAGCAGAAGGTCCACACCCTGGAAGGCAGGATCGGCCAACATCTTGGCCATAAACTCTTCCTGCGGCGCCCAGGGCTCGGCCGACTGGGCGGTAGTGGCCACCAGTGTCACCCGATGACCACGAAGGACCTGCTCGCCGATCAGGCCCCGCAGTGCATGGCTCGGCCCACCAGAGCGAGGATCGATGCTGTGGATCACGTGGAG
>JAKORR010000793.1 GCA_029777735.1 Armatimonadota bacterium
ATCAAGGTTAATGGGTGTGCTGAGCCAGTTATGGGAGCGCCGGACGAGTCTGGCCAGTGATTCGGTCTTGTCGGCGCTTCTTTCGCGTAAGGTGAGCGTTTCAGGCATCACCGTGACTGAGCAGACGGCCCTTCAGACCGCAGCGGTCTACCAGTGCGCCGCGATCTTGGCGAACAACGTCGGAACCTTGCCCCTGCCCGTCTATGAGCGGCTGGAGAAAGGTAAGCGCCGGGCGACCGAGCACCCGCTGTACAGAGTGCTGAACCGCAGGGCCAACCCATGGATGACTGCTGCGACGGCCCGCATGGCGCTGATGCTTCACCTGGCAATCTGGAACGAAGCATTTGCGCACATCGAGTGGGGGCGCGACGGGACGGTCAAGGCCCTCTGGCCCCTCCTCCCCAACCGGACGCGCACGGTAGCGGTCGGCGGTCAACTCCTGTATGACACGACCCTGCCGGACGGCACAGTGCGGCGACTGCGGCAGAGCGAAGTACTCCACATCACGGGGCTTACCCTGAACGGTGTGGACGGCCTTCGGGTGGTGCATCAGGCTCGGGAGACGCTGGGCCTGCTCATGGCCGCAGAGGGTTACGCGGCTCGCTTCTTCGGTAGCGGGGCCAACCCTGGCGGCGTGGTCACAACCGATATGCCCCTGACCACGGAACAGAAGCGCCAGTTGGCGGAGGACATAGCTGCCCAGGTGAAGGGGCTGAGCAAGGCTCACGAAATCCTGGTGCTCAGCAACGGGGCGAAGTTCACGCCTATTGGTTTGAGCCCGGCTAACTCACAGCTGGTCGAGGTGCGAGAGTTCCAGATTCGAGAAGTTGCGCGGTTCTTCAACATGCCCCCGCACAAGCTGGGTCTGGTCGAGAAGGGCGCCTCTTACGCGTCCATCGAGCAACAGCAGATCGCCTTCCTGACTGAGACCCTGCGACCCTGGCTGGTGCTCATCGAGCAGGCGATCAACGCGACCATGTTCGATGACTCTGAAGCCGACCGCTTCTTCGTGGAGCACAACGTTACAAGGCCGAGTAACCACAACGGGACGACAGGGGCGAGCCTGGGTAAGACCGGGCTCGCCTCCTGCTCGAAGGGGTGATCTAGGTGAAGCTACGCATGGTGAGGCCCCTGAACGCGCCTGAGCGCATCCTGCCGGAAGGTGTCGTCCTGCACGTAGGCCGCACCATCGACGCGGAGACGGCTAACCGACTGCTGGCGGAAGGGTTCGCGGTCGAGGAGCGGGACGAGTACGCGGCGGTTGTGCAGCTCGAGACGGCGACCGTGCGGGGCAGCAAGCGCCGGGGGGTGCGGTGATGCTTGTTCGCGTGGTGGTTCCGCCCGAGGAGGAGCCCGTCTCCCTGGAGGAGGCGAAAGCGCACCTACGCGTTGACGGCTATCATGAAGACGCCCTGATCGCAGCCCTCATCACCGCGGCCCGTGAGTACGCGGAGGGATTCCAGCAGCGGGCACTCGTCACGCAGACGCTGGAACTCACGCTTGACTGCTTCCCCATCTCGGGCGAGATCGAACTGCCGAGGCCGCCCATCCAGGCCGTGGAGTCGATCACCTGCACTCTGGCCGACGGCTCCACAATCACGGTTGACCCCTCCAGCTACGTTGTGGACGCTCCTTCGGGCAGGCTGGCACTCGCCTATGGCGCATCATGGCCCGCCGTCACCCTGGCCCCGGTCGGAGGCGTGAAGATTCGCTACCGGGCAGGCTACGGTGACGCAACGAAGGTGCCAGCCAAGGTCAAGCAGGCCATTCTGCTGATCGTTGGGCACTGGTACGCGAACCGGGAAGACGTGGTTGTCGCAACGGTGGCGAACCGGCTTCCCATGGCCGCTGAAGCCCTGCTTTGGCAGGACCGCCTTCTGAGGTAGGAGGGAGCGGCTATGCGAGCAGGTGACTTGCGGCACCGCGTGACCCTGGAGCGAAAGGAAGCAAACCGTGACGCTTATGGCGGTGAGCTGGTCACGTGGCAGCCGGTAGCGACGGTCTGGGCGGCGGTG
>JAKORR010000794.1 GCA_029777735.1 Armatimonadota bacterium
AACGACAACATCGGCGAGAACTTGGGCGACTGCCTGGCACTGGGCCTGCTATCAGGCGCCGGTTTGGTAGACATCGAATTCATCACCTTCCAGCCCCCTGGGATCGCAGAGAGCGGACGCCGCATGGACAGTATCTACAGCCGTGCTCTGGTCAACGCCGGTCGGTGGTTCAGCCCGGAGGGCGAGCCCGTCGATCGCAGCAACCTCGATGCCTACTACCGGGCGCGGGCGGAGGTGGTCGAACGCTTCGACAACCGCTACGACCTGAAATGCGATTTGTCCGAGGTGGCGCCTCGCCTACAGGACGACAAGCAGCTCGCGGCCGCGCGCGACGAATTCCTACCCAACTGGCCGCTCGCGGAGCTGCCCGTTACCATCTGTCCCCTGGCGCACTACACCTTCGGGGGTCTGGCGATTGACGAGTACGGGTCCACGGGCGTGCCAGGCCTGTTTGCGGCGGGTGAGTGTACTGGCGGAATCTTCGGCGCTGGTCGGCCAGGAGGCGGAGCGCTGGCCGACTGCTTGGTGTTCGGCGCACGAGCCGGAGAGGCTGCTGCCGAGCTTGCCGCGGGCCCGAGGCCGGCGCCGGACCTGGTCGTCGCACTGAAAAGCGTGGATGTGGCAGCGGCGGCGGAGCTGCGCGTGGAGGCAGGATGGGCCGCATGGAACTACGCTTCGCTGTACAAGCACGCTCGCGGTCTGGATGAGGCAGGACTGTGGCTTAGGAAGCTATCTGATCGGTTGGCGGAAACGCCTGTGACTGGTCCGGGTCTTCCTGGATCAACCGACGCCGCGGTCGCCGTTGCCGTCGCCCAGGCCCTGGTGAGGGCCAGCGCCCTGCGAGAAGAATCGCGCGGAGAGCACCGTCGCCTTGACTATCCTAAGGCAGACCCAGCCTATGCGTCGCGGCCGATTCACCTCGGCGCCGCCGACGTGGACCTGCATACGGTCACGCTGGAGCTGTGAGGACGCAGGGAACACGGTAGGGACTCCAGACCAGCAATGGGCAGTGACCACCCTAGGGCCACCGCTATCCCCCGCCGGGCTTCGACGACATACTCTCGTCCTTAGGCTCGGGCCCGACCTGCAACTGCTAGGTGCGGCGTCCTATCCTCTCCGACCGTACAGAGGCCGACCGGCGGCTGCTCAGCGCTCCAGCAATCGGTCCACGAGAATGGGCTGCAGCCAGGCCTGCTGTACGTACTGGGCGCTCTCCCCAGGATGCGCGATCGTGTCATTCCACAGTTTGACGCGCAGCCACTCCTCACTTCCGTCGAGGCGATACCTGATTTCCTGTCCGTCCACGCGCACCAGTTCGCGGCCGCCGTCCCCGATGACTGCGATGTGCGTGGCGTTAGGGCTGTGGACGGTCAGCGTCTCGGCTGTGATCTCGATGCGATCCACCTCCACGCCGCAGGTGGCGTAAAAGGCGCCGTGGCGCAAGGAGTCTAGGACGGAGGCCTTGGTTAGCTCCTTGGCCCATACAACGTTCCAGGCGCTGGCCGGACCGCAGAAGACAGCCGGGTCGGCGGCATGTGCGTCGTCGTTGGCGAAGCCCCACAACTGACGGCCCTCGTTGAGGTACTGGTCCCACACATCTTCGGCGAAACCCAGCCTCCCGTGGGGGTTGTTGCCCTTGCGGTTGTCCCGCGCCGTGCACCCATTCATGACCTCCAACCCGTCAACCGTCTGCGTCTCGGGTCCGTCCAGGAAAGTGGTCGGGTTGGCTGCGAAGACTCCTGGGTGGTTCAAGAACACTACCCCGCCGTTGTCCTTGCACCACTTGACAAAGCCCAGGCCCTCGCGCGGCCGCGGTATCCTGCCTGGTGGCGGCTCGATGCAGTTGCAGTGCGGGTGCCCGAAGGATGACTCGAGGCTGTTGAACACCACGAACTCGCCGGGCCGGTAGAGCTGCCAGTTGCGCGTCACCCACTCCGGCCCGGGCTTGCTGTAGTCGCGAACATAAGCCTCCACGCCCGAGCGATATTCGCGCGTTTCGTGCAGCACGCCGTCGCCATCCCAGTCGTGGACGACCTGGTCCTTCTGGAATTCTGGGTAGTACACCCCACCGTCCTGGTCGCCATAAGCATCATGGTCACTCATCGCCAGGATGCGGAAGCCCAGCTCCTCGTACCTGCGGGCCATGTCATCGCAAAAGGCGCTACCGTCGGAGTGGCGCGTGTGACAGTGCAGGTTGGCCTTATAGGCAGGCAGCGAAAGGAAGTCGGCGTAGGTGCAGGCCGCGCGCAGACCCCCACGAGCGATAAAAACCCGGCGACGCAGGCTGCTCAGGCGCTTGTCAAGAGACTCCAAGCGGACTTCGGTTTTTCTGTACAGGGGTTCGTCAAGGGTCTCATAGGTCCCGATCTCGCGCCCCAGGTCGTCGATGGCCTGCCTGATCGGCGCAAGTGTTCGCCGCTCTTCGGCCGTCCGCAGGGACGCCGCCAGCCGCCGCGCCTTCTCGGCCAGCCGTACCTGGGGCCGCTGCAGCAACACGCGCGCAAGCCTGGGCTGCACGACCAGGTCGGCGAATTCCGCGCGGCAGTTCGAGGTGCCCAGCCCGATGAGGCCACAGAGAAAGGCCCTCTCCCCAGCGTGGTCGATCTCCAGTGGGCTGTTGAGATCCACCTGCAGTTGCCAGTCGGGCGGTGCCTGGCCGTCGGGATAGGCCCGCGCCTTCAGGATGGGGCCCGCAGCGTCTACGTCCACGCGGTACCAGGCGTTGAGCGCCAGCTCGTCGGGCGTAAGGCGGTAGGGCTTGTCCATGATCTGCCAGACCGAACGCCCGGCCGTGGGCGCTGACGCATACTCCAGAAGGCTTAGATCGCCCACACGGCGCAAGTGTACGCAATAGTATTGCTGCGTGTTCTGAGCGCGGAAGGCGACCACTAGGTAGCCCGCGGCAGCGTAGGACTCGTTGATCTCGAGCATCCTGCACCGCACCGACAGGCTGAAGTCGGCCACCTCACCTGAACGCAAGTTCACGTTCCAGTACTCGTCGGCCTTGTTCTGGCGCAGCAAACCGGCCTCAAACTCCCACTGACCGCCGCGGCCCTGCCAGCGCGCAGGCTCGTCAGGGGCACCAAAGTCCGGCCGCAACTCGGGAAGACCCTCGGCAGCCGCCCCACAGGCCAAGAGCAGGGAGAGGGCTAGGGACAGCCCCAGGCACTTTGAGAGGGAAGTCGCCATGCAATCGCCTCGGAGACAAGCCTAACTGATGAAAAAACAAAGGCAGGGCGGCGCTCGCGTCGCCCCGCCCCTCAAACAAACTATAGCAATAGCAACTAAGCTACTGGTTACTGGTAATAGCGGTCATCAACCTGGCCGGAGAGCACCGCATCTCTCGAATAGAACTTGACATGGCCATCGCAGAACATGAAGTTCGCTCCATCGTTGTGCGGGAAGCGCATGCGGGTGTTGATGTTGGCGACGTCGATGGTCGTGGCGTTCGAGCGTACCCAGACAGTGTAGAAGGCTGCGTCGCAACCTAGGAAGATCTCTGCTGGCCTAAGGATGGCTGCAAGAGTCAACGGCTGGCCCTTGCGGCCGAAGTGGTCTGGGGGGGTCGCATTAAAGTGCCAGTATACCAGGTTGTCGTGTACGCCATAGGTGACGACCTTGTTCTGGATATACCAAGTTGGGACACCGTAGGTAGCCCAGTACTGTCCCTTCGCGCTGGGGCATGTCCAGAGCTGCGTGTTCTTGATGTACGGCGCGAGGTTGTCTTGGAGGAAGATTGGCACTGAGGGTGAAACGTTGTAGGGCGCCAGGAGAGGCATGGTCTCGTCGTAGTCGTTGGCGTACATCAGCACTGCCAACGCCAGTTGCTTGAGGTTGTTCTGACAGGATGCCTGGCGCGCCTTCTCGCGAGCCCTGGCGAACACGGGAAAGAGAATGGCCGCCAGGATCGCGATAATCGCGATGACCACTAGCAACTCAATAAGCGTAAAACCCTTCCGCATGATCCTTCGCCTCCTCAGGTATGGCATCTTGTGTTCTCCACACAATACCAACTACACCTCTAAGAAGTGCACTCCTTGGCCCTGAAGACACGCAACCAGTACGAGTATCAGGTACTGGGGTCGACGTAGTATCCGTAGGGAGCATAGGCGGGGCCTTGGTTTACATTAAACAGCCAGTCGCGTGGTTGGGACTTTACATGACCGTCCACGAAGGCAACGTTGGCCTGCTCGTTGTGCCGGGAGGCGCGATCCAGGGTAAGTGGGTTCCAGTCCTCGTCGAGCGTACCT
>JAKORR010000795.1 GCA_029777735.1 Armatimonadota bacterium
GCCGTGTCCAGCATCAGCTTGCCCGCCCGCATGGTGATGGACAGAGGCTTCTCGACGGTTACGTGCTTGCCGGCCTGCAGACACAAGCAGGCCACTGTGTGATGCTCGCGGTGCAGGACCGAGATGTCGCAGGCACGCAGATTCGTCTCTCTGTCCAGTAGTTCTTCAACGCTTGTGTAGACTGCGGGCCTGCTTCCCTGGAACTCGGCAATTTGCCCGGCCATGGTGTTAGCAGCCTCGGGCCGGATATCGCAACAGGCCACGATCCGGAAATCTCGCAACCCCTTCTCCCACAGCGTTCTGTAGCCGCATACATGGCCCCCCATCATGCCCCCGCATCCAATCATCGCGATAGTCAAAGGCTCGCTCATGGTTGTCTCTCGCTCTCCGTGCGGTTTGGCTGTACTGATGCTGCTTCAGCCCGGGGGCTGCTCGGCCTACTCACTTCTCACTTCCAGATCTCCGGTCAGGCCCACGCGGCTTCCTCGGCCACGGCCACCAGCGCTCTAAAGGCTCTGGCACCCTTCTCCGTGTAGGTGCCGGAGGCCGTTCCACCCAGACAGAAACCGTCAGGCCCGGCCTGCTCCAACAGCTCCCTGCCTCTGCGTTTCACTTCTTCAACATCGCGCTTCTCGACGACCTCCATGTCGTCGAGGTTGCCCACGATACAGATCTTTCCTCGCAGTTTCTCCTTGGCGGCCTTCAAGTCGCAGTCGCCCCAAGGCGGTGCCTCCAGTGGGTCAAGAGCGTGCGGCGCAATGTCCACGATCATGTCCAAATATCGCATTATGGGCCCGTGGTTGTGATAGTACGCCCAGGCGCCGTGCTCCTTCATGATCGCTACCAGTTCGCGGTCCGGCGCACGCGCCAGCACATCGAAGGCCCGCGGCCCGAGCTGTGTGGACGCATACTCGCCGCCGACAATGCGAAACCCGCTCACGCCCTTGCGGCACGCCCGCTCGACCCAGGTGCACAGTCGCTCGTTAGCCACACGCGTCATTTCGATCAGGGTGTCGGGTGCGTCAGCCCACAGAAGGCAGAAGTTCTCGGGGGAGAACATTTCTGCGGCCCAGCACAAAGCGCTGCCTATGCCCGCCAGGCACAGGCCCTCGTCGCCCACGCGGTCGCACCAACGGAAGAACTCCGTCGGGTCCGGGTCCGGCGCCTCGTAAGGAATGGACAAAAGCTTCTCCGCATCATCCGCCGTCTTGCAGGGGAATTCCACGTGGCCAGTCGTCTGGGCTGTGTGGCGATACACGCTCCGCAGGTTGCCGGCGGGAGTGTGGTAGGTGACGAAGGTGGTGTCGCCCTCGCGGCGATGTTCGATCTGGACTCCAGTGCCCAGGAAGACGTTCCCGCCGCCCAAGCCGGGACTGATGAAAGGGTCCACGGCTCGGATGAATTCCCAGGTGAACTCTGCTTCGGGGTCCAACCGCCCCAGTCCGAAGGGACTCACAGGCACACGGTCCGGTGTCTTGCACTCAAGCGCACACTCTATACGTTCGCGTGAGGTCATGGCCGCGGATCGCCCTCTCGGTTGGGGAACCGCTATCTGTTGTGGTCACCTGTCCGCCCAAAGGCACAGACGCTTCGGTTCTCCTCTCGGAGCTCCTCGGGAAGCTCTCCGATGATGCGCACTTCGGGCTCCAGCCACACACCGAATCGGTCGTAGACAGTGTGCTGGACCATGCGTATGAGCCTGATAACGTCGGCAGCAGTGGCCGAACCGGTGTTGACGATGAAGTTGGCGTGCTTGCGCGAGATCTCGGCCCCGCCGACACGCAGTCCCTTGGCGCCCGCCTCTTCTATCAGCCTTCCCGCATAGTCTCCCCGCGGTCGCTTGAAGATACTCCCGGCGCTTCGCGAACCCAAAGGCTGCTTCTGGCAGCGATTCTGGAGGGCCTCGTAGATGGCTTGGTGTACCCTCTCTGGTGACGACACCGCCATCGCGAAGGTAGCCTCAACCACACACAGACTCTCACGAGAGACTCGGCTTTCCCGATAGCCCCAGTCGAGGTCCTTTCCGGTGAGGACCTGGGCAAAACCGTCCGAGTCCAACACGGTCACGCCCATGGCCAAGTCGCCCATCGATCCGCCGTTGGCACCAGCGTTCATGTTCAGTCCGCCGCCTATGGTGCCCGGAATCCCTGCCGTGAACTCGGCCCCCGACAGTCCGGCGTCTGCTGCTACGTGGCAGAACTTGCCAATCGTCGCACCAGCGCCTGCAATTACTCGTGAGCCCTTGACCTCGACCCTGGACAGTCCGGGATGCAAGCTGACCACTGCGCCGCGCACGCCCGCGTCAGCAGCCAGCAGATTTGTGCCTTTGCCGATCACCACATAGGGCACGGCATTGGCCCGCAATACCCGGATCGCCATGGCCAGGGCCGAGGGTGTATGTGGCTCGATGAATAAGTCGGCCGGTCCGCCCACCCCAAAGCTTGTATGAACCGAAAGTGGCTCGTCTAGGCTGACCCGCAAGCCATGCTGCTGCTCAAGAAGGGCTTGACAGCCCCGGATGCTCTCTTCCACGATTTCTACTCCGTTTCACCCGCGTCGCTATTGCATTTCCGGCTTCTGGTCTTCTGTGGGCCTGACCTCTGCCTCCTCGATCTCGCCCTGGGCGTGGGCCTGGGGGCACCCACCTTCCTGCGTTTGCGCACTCTCCTCGGCTGGTGCCTCCGCCTCGGGCGCTTCGTTCACAGGGGCCTCGCCTGCAGGAGTCTTTGGCTCAGCCTGTTCGGCCTGCTCCCCGCCTTCTCTTTGCTCCTGGGTCGTTGGCCCCACGCGCTCGCGCACGCTTTCGACAGTCTTGGAGAGACGCTCTGCGGCTTCCTTGGCCTTTGCGGCTGCCTTCTCAGCCGCCTCTCGGGCAGCGGCTGCTTGCTCACGCGCTCTTTCCGCGGCTTTGATAGCGATCTCTCGGGCAGCAGAGGTTTTCTGTTGCACTCTTCCGTGCAGCCTTTCGAGCCTAGCGCGGAGCCCCGGCGTGTGAGCCGCCAGGGTCAGCAACTCTTCTGTTGGCACTATCAAGATATCTTCGCCGTGAACGCTCCCCGGCACTATGGGCAGAAGCAGAGCTCCTTCGGTCAGGGTATACAAGAGTCCGGCCGTGACCTCGTAGCGGGTCACCCGCCGCGCCACCGGATCCACCCAGATGCGCGACACATAGCCGAGCCGCGTGCCATCGTCGGTGACGACGGTGAGCAGGCCCTGGCTCGGATCGTGACGGAACTTGAGCAGCTCTGGCATCTCGCTCAGGTGTTTGACGACGTCCGAGCTGGGTATCATGACGGCGTCTTCGCCGATGACCGCCAGGTCCTCAGCCAACACGCCCTTCTCGGCCGCACCGACACCCACGATCAGTCCCTTCAAGGCCCCGCTGGCGAGGTCACAAACCACCTGGCTCACCGTGCCGATTGACTTGCCGTCCTTGATGCCGATGACCTGTAGGCCTATGATTCGTGCAGTATCAAGCATATCATTTCACCCCTGGAAGCGTCCTGTTAGCCTTCCATCTTCCAGGCATCCGGATCGGAGTCCCGCCCGTCCAGGAAGGCAACAAGGTGACGCAGGTAGTCCACAAACTCCCTGCCATGCTTCGGATGCTGCGTCAGCACTCTGACAAAGGCCCTGCCGTAGCTGACGAAATCACCCACATCTAGCCTGAACTCATCACTTGTCAAGGGTACGCCATACACGGGCTTTCCGCCAGCGATCAACCCGCGCAGGGCATTTGTCAGTTGCAGCTCTTCGCCGGGCTCAA
>JAKORR010000796.1 GCA_029777735.1 Armatimonadota bacterium
GCCGCTGCTGCGCGCGGATTGGACGTAGTTGTGCATAAATACGCCCCGCTGCGAGGCGCGGCAGGTGATGCCGTGGCCGTCCTTGTAGGAAGTGTTGAAGTATGCTCGTGTGTCGTCCATGGCGAACTCAACGTAGATCCCCGCTTCTTCGTTGTAGGCGCAGGTGTTGCCCAGGTACGCGATCCGAAGTACGTTGATGTCGCCCCACAGCGCCCACCCGTCCCAGCCGTTGATCGTGTTAGGATTCCCAGCCTCCAGCACCACATTGTGCGCGAACACTGTGTCGCTGGCCGAGTTCATCTTGACACTGCCCGCCCACAGCACCTCGTGCCAGGGGTTCAGGGAGCAGCGCATCACGAGGTTCTCCTCGACGCGGCAGACGGTGGGGCGGTCCTGGAGGAAGATGCCGTTGACGAGGCACCCGAGCACTGTGTTGCGGCGGATAACAGCTCCGCGGCGATGCCAGCCGGCCACGCGTATGCCGTTGCCGCAGTCTGTGACCAGGCAGTCCTCGGCAACGGAGTCCTCACCCATCTCGATGCCCACGCTTGTGAAACGCGTCACGTACAGACCGCGCAGCCGACAATGAGTGTTGAGCTCAAAGCCTAGGGCGCGCGTCGGGACCTCAATCCTGTGTCCGACAGCCGGGTTCCCCTCGCCCAGGTTTAGCAGCAGCCGCCCGTTCTCCCGGTCGAACTGCCACAGCCTCTCATCGTCGTCGGTGAGGGTCCCGAGCCGCCAACTGAACTTCTCTACCTGGTCCAGCTTCATGTATACGGGCTTGCCGTCGACGAAGATGTGGCCGGGGTCCCGCTCCAGCGGCGTGGCGAAGACCTTCTGGAGGCCCTCGACAGGTGTCCATTGGTCTGGGCTGCGCTCGTCGGCGCCGTCCAGGACCACGGCATCATCGCCGAAGGCCGCGAAGGTGATGGGCGCTTGGGCCGTGCCAGGTACTGCGATCCTGACGCTTTCGGCATACCGCCCCTCGTGTACCAGCACTGTATCGCCAGGCCGCACGGAGGCCGCGGCCTTTACCAAGGTGCGCCAGGGCTGGGCTTGGGTGCCCGGGTTGTCATCCGACGCGCCGGGGACCTTGGCCGCGACGTAATAGGTCGCCGCCGAGGCCGCGCTCCCAACGGCCAAGGCCACTACCACAGCTAGAGCAAAGGCCAGTCGCATGGCTGGGGCCCTCTTCACTCGCCGACTATCCAGTCGATCTCGATCGTGGAGCCGGGCTGGGCGCCGCCAGTGGTCGGGTCGAGGCGTATCGCACGGACTGCCTTCCCGCGCCATTTATCGTGCGTGCCTACCGGTATCTCATACTCGTGCCACTCGCCGTCGGGAATTACGGGAAAGTTCACGTACTTGTCATCAGCAAAGCCAGGCGACTCGCTCGTCGTCCAGAAGAATTGGCCCTCGTTGTTGCATGGCGGCAGTTTCATGCGCACCTTGATACGCGAATACTGATCGGGCTGCAGACGCACGAAGGTGCGCACGAGGAAGGGATCCTCGCCTGTGACGGTCAGGGACATCACGCCATTCTGCACCCTGGGGGCAGATAGGGAGTTCACATCGCCCCAGCCCTCGGCATCGCCGTCCTTGTCGAACTGAAAGTTGATGGTCTTCACGGGCTCCGCGGGCTCAGGGTAGGTAAACTGCGTGGTCAGCCGTAGCAGCTTGCCGTCGCCCGGTGGCAGGGTCAGAGGCAGTTTGTGCCCTGTCAGCTCCAGAGGCATCTCGCTACCGTCCGCCCGCGAAACCTCGGCCACAGCCGTTACGTGCGGCAGGAAGGTAGCCTCAAAGCTTACTGGCTCCGTGTACTGGTTGTTGGCAATCATCACGTACTCTGTGGCGTCGGCGGCGTGGAAAAAGCCCACCACTAGCGGCACATCGTTGGGCAGCCGCACGATCTCCCGTACGCCGAGGCGCGCTGCTCCGGGCGGCGTAGGGCC
>JAKORR010000797.1 GCA_029777735.1 Armatimonadota bacterium
AATTCAGGTCGAGAGTCACCAGCTCGCCGACAGTCTCAGTCTCCTGGACAGGGCAGTACCGCCAGTAGGCAAGGCGCCCTCCGTCAGGGCTAAGAGCGAAGTAAGGAGTGGCGGCCTGTGGCAGGGCGGGTGGCCAACCCAGGGGCGCATCGAGTAGAAGGACTAAGGGGCGCTGCTCCCCAGGCTCGGTACACCCGGCGCCCACGGCCAGACCCACTTGAGTTAATTGCTCTACCAAAACGCCATTAATAACGCGATCCTGCATCACCACTAGCCGGCCGACAATGTCCCCAGAAAGCATCGGCTGTGTAACCACAGCCGTCAGAAAGAGCACACAGAGTCCACTATTGACGCCCAATAGCCGTCACCGAGTCCTTGGCTTAGCCGCCCCTCGGAAGCCGGCGCTCGCACTGATACACAGTCCGTCGCAGCGACAACCTATGCTGCCTTCGCGGCGAGGCCGGCTCTTATATCTCGACTTCGACACGCCTGCCTTCACGCTCGCTCATGTAGGCAGCTTGACAGGTGGCCACGGCAGCTCTCGCCTCCTGGGCCGTGACTTCCTCGGGCTTGTCCAACCTGATGCAGTCGAGGAAGTGGTCCAGTACGCGGGCGACGCCATAGGGATGGACATACAAGGGCGTCCGCACACGCACAGGCAGGGCTTCCTCGCGCCGCAAGATCAGCAGAGGCATGCCGTCCTCGGGGTCATCGCGGATGAGCAGGGACCCCTTGTCACCAACCAAGCGACGCTCTTCGGTCCAGCGATCGCCTGTGGCACCGTAAGTGACGGTGATAGAGCCTAGCGACTGCCTCGGCAGGTCAAGGGCAACAACACTCGTGTCGTCGGCCTTCATCTCAAGGTCACTCAGGAGACGCTTGGCCGAGGCTATGACGGCCAAGGCCTGCCCCAGGAAGTGTTGAAGCATGTAGACGGCGTGATAGCCTGTGTCGAAAAAGGCACCGCCGCCGGCCTTCTCCCAGTCGCCCTTCCACGACGCCGGGTCCAGCATCCGGTGCATCTCGTTGCCGTAGACATTTATGACACCGAGGAACACACGCCCGATTTCCTCGGCTTCGAGTAACCTCTTGGCTTCCAGGTGAGCCGGAAACATCCGCTGGCAAAGGGCCACAAAGACGCGCTTGCCCGAGCGCTCGGCCGCGGCAAGGATCTCGTCGCACTCCGCGACGGTCATCGCCATGGGCTTTTCCAGGATGACGTGCTTGCCGGCTTCGAGCGCGGCAATGGCCTGTGGCTTGTGTAAGTAATGAGGAGTGCAGACATCGATGATCGCAATATCAGGGTTTTCGAGTAGCGGCTCGATAGTCTCGTGCGCAGCTGTCACTAGGCCGTAGTCCTTGCGCATAGCCTCGCGGGCCTGCTCCGAGGGGTCGGCGATCTCCACAGTGGCGACGTAATCGCTCTCAACGAAGGCCTGTAAGTGGCGTCGGGA
>JAKORR010000075.1 GCA_029777735.1 Armatimonadota bacterium
CAGCAGCTGCGGGACATCGAGGAGACCGTGTCTCTCGCAGAGGAAGTTGCGGAGCCGATGCTTCCCGGCCTGGAGCAAGCTGCCAACAGCCAAGTCTTCGCTGCCTTGACAGACGTGCCCTATATCGGCAGTGCCGCCAAATGCGTGCGTCTCTGCCTGAACACCGTGCATGCTGGCTTGAAAGCTTTGGCCTGGGTCCACGAACTGGACGCGCAGATGATCAAGCCCCTGACGGATGCCGTGCTGGCCTCCAATGCCGTCTTGCGATCGAGGGACGACCGTGATGTCTCGCAGGTCATTTTCTCCTACCGGGCGGCACTCGTGTGCCTGCAGCGGGGGGGGAACAACCTCTCTGCCAGCGTCATGCAGGCCCAAAATATGCTGCGGCTCACGAACCAGGTCCTCAAGCTGGTCCGCAGGTACAAGCCCGACGATACCGACCTCATCAGCGCTCTCATGCAGTACCAAGACGCTCTCAACAAGCTGCTTCTGAGTCTCAAATTCACACAGGTCAAAATCAGGGGGGCCATCGCCTTCGTCGAGGACGTGCTCAGCGCTGTGCCTCGAGAACCTGCGGCGTCCCCGCCGGTCGCCGGTCACACTGAGACAGCGCAGGTCGAGGACCGGCAAGACAGCGGCCTGGAAGCCAGTGCCACGCAGCGGACTCCGGCTTCGCCGGTCCCCACCGCAGAGACGGAGTTGACAATGCCTCTGGAGCCGCAGCCGGCCAGTCCTCCGGCAGGCAGATCAGTTCAGCCGACTAGGGCGCCGTCCGCGGGTAGCGGCGACGCAACGCGAGACAAAGTGGTGTTCGCCGGTGGAGTGATGGCTTTGGGAACGGGTCTCGGGGCCCTGGCCTATGTGGTCGCGCAGGTACTTGGGTCGGCGGGACTGCCGTTCAGGAAGCCCTGAGATAGCACCTACGAGGTGAGGTGACAGTAGCAGATGTTTGCACTGGGCAGCAAGCTCGGGGATTTCGAGGTCATTGAGGAGGTAGGGCGGGGTGGGATGGGGGTGGTGTACCGAGCCCGGCAGGTATCTCTTGGGCGGGAAGTGGCCATCAAGGTTTTACCTTCCGAGATGGCCCGTGACGGTCAGACGGCAGCGCGGTTCCAGGCTGAGGCGCGGCGGATGGCGCAGCTTCAGCATCCTGGCATCGCCCAGGTCTACACTGTTGGGGAGTACGAGGGGGAGCATTACTTTGCCATGCAGTATCTACCTGGAGGGTCACTCCAGGAGCGGTTAGCGCGGGGTTCTCTCCCGGTGCCCGAGGCGGTAGAGATAGCGATCCAGGTAGCGGAGGCTCTGGACTACGCCCACAGCAGGGGGATCATCCACCGGGACATCAAGCCGGCGAACATCATGTTTGATGGAGAGGGACGGGCGGTGGTGACGGACTTTGGGATTGCTCAGGCTGCTGATGGGACGATGATGACGGCGACGGGGATTGCGCTGGGGACCCCTGCCTACATGTCGCCGGAACAGGTGAAGGGGAATCCGATAGACGGGCGAGCGGACCTTTACTCGCTGGGGGTGGTGTTGTACGAGATGGTATGTGGGCGGCCGCCTTTTGTTGGGGAGAACGCGCTATCGGTGGCGATGAGGCACGTGAGCGAGCCGCCGATGCCGCCGCGGGCGATGTGTGCAGAGCTACCGGAGTGGTTACAGAGCATCATCCTGAAGGCTTTGGCGAAGGAGCCTGCGGACCGGTTTGGTTCAGCTGGGGAGATGGCTGCGGCGCTGCGCACCCACACCCAGGTGGTATGGACGGCGACGCCGGGGGCGGTGTTTAGCTCGCAGTCGGGTCTGGCCGATGCAACGACGGTAGTTGTTCCACCGGCCAAGCCTTCCTCGGCGCCGGTGTTGGTTGCTTTGGTGCTGGTGTTCGCCGTCGCGGGTCTGGGCACTGTTCTATACGCCCTGACACGAGAGCCCCCACCACCCCCGTCGAGGTTGGAGAACGCGGTAGTCTCCACCCAGCCTGGCGAGGCGTCAGCGGCTCCTGAGAGCCCGCCTAGTGGCTTCTTGGGTCCTGGACTGACGCCACCAAGTGCGCCCGTGGTCGAAGTGCCGGACGTGGTGGGGAGACCTGTCGAGGAAGCGAGGAGGCTCCTTTCGGGCTTCACTGTGATCGAGAACGCTCCGCGCCATAGCGACGAAGTGTCAGCAGGACGAGTCATCCGCCAATCAACTCACAACGCCAAGCGTGGAGATGCTGTCTACATCGTCGTCAGCCTCGGACCTGAACAGGTAACGGCTGGAGAGCCAAGGAGCGTCATCTTCCACCGATATAGGAGTGCGGCGCTGGGGTTCTCGGTGGACTATCCGTCGGGATGGTCACGCCACGTGGAAAAGAGAGACGATGGCGCTGTGTGCACGGTGTTTGAGAGCGGAGAGAAAGGGCTTAGGTTCTTCGTTGAGAAAGGCCGAGCCTCGCCGAACAGCTCGCCGCTCGCCGACTGGGAGAACCTGAGTCAGCGCTTTGCCCGTGCCTACGGGGGGCGTTACCGGGAGGTGTTGATCTCGCCGGAGACCTTCGCGGGCCGGGAAGGCGCGAGGTGGGAGTTCACACTTACAGGCAAGGATGGCACTACCGTGCACAAGATTGACCTAGCGGCTTTGTCGGGGGATCGAGGCTATGCTTTGCTGTGTCAGGCACCAGTGTCGAAGATCGACGCGTGGCGAGGTGTCTTCGAGCACATAATCGCAAGCTTCTCGATAGACGACTGACAATCGCTAATGGCTTGCATGGTAGGTGGGCCAGATGCCGCTGGCAGCGGGTGATGTGCTTGACGGCTTCGAGCTGCTCGGCGAGGTAGGGCGGGGTGGGATGAGGGTGGTGTACCGAGCCCGGCAGGTATCTCTTGGGCGGGAAGTGGCCATCAAGGTTTTACC
>JAKORR010000798.1 GCA_029777735.1 Armatimonadota bacterium
AGACGCGCTAGATTCAGGGTCTAGTGGGCATTACGCCCGTCGGGGTTCAAATCCCCGCTTCGGCACCAGCTATGTACGGGTTTCGTATGGTCTCCCGCCCGCCCGAGACCCATAAGAACCCCCCTTTGGGAACGGATTTGGGAACGACGCCTACGCTCATGCTTGCCGCCGCCCCTTTGCCGCTTGCATAGCGGCGTCGAAGGAGTCAGCCGCCTCGCGGTCCATCTGCGCGAACACGTGACTGTAGATGTCCCCGGTTATGGCAACGGACGAATGCCGCAGCCGCTCACTTACCACCTTCAAGGGAACCCCTTGGCTCGCGAGAATGGTGGCGTGGGTATGGCGCAAGGCGTGGAAGTTTATCTTGCGCACCTTCGCCTTCTCAATCAGCTTGCCGAAGTAGTCCCCGCTTATGTAGCTCGGGTCCAGGGGCTTCCCCTCGAAGGTCGTGAACACGAGGCCGCTGTCGTGGTACTGGTCTCCCATGAGAAGACGTTCCTGCGCTTGCCGCGCCTTGTGCTTCTTCAGAACCTCCACGACGCCACGCGAGAGGCTGATCGTGGCCCTGCTCTTCTCGGTCTTCGGCGCCTTGACGAGGGTGCCTTTGCTCTTCCTCACGATCTCCTGCCGGACAGTCAGCCGCCCCTCGTTAAGGTCCACGTCCTGCCACCGCAAGCCTAGCAGTTCACCGCGCCGCAGGCCGGTCCCCAAGGCCACGTAGAACAGTGCATATAGTCTGTCCTCCTGAATCGCCTCCAGGAACTGCGCCGCTTCCTCGGGCGTCCAATAGCGGGCCTCTTTCTTCACGGCTTTGGGTGGCTCCACCGCGTCACAAGGGTTACGGGGGATGAGTTGCAGCTTTACGGCGGCGTTCAGCGCCTTATGCAGCACCCTGTGAATGTGGCGCACCGTGTTAGGGGACAGAGCCTTACCCTTACCGTCAAGGCGGCCTTCCTGCAGCTTGCTCACGTAAAACTGCTGGATGGCAAGCGGCGTCAGCTTCTGAAGTTGCATCCGCCCCAGGTGCGGGGCTATGTGCTTGCGGCACACCAGGGCGTACCAGTCGTGAGTGGTCGGCTCGACGTTCGCCTTGTGCGTCTCCAGCCACTGCTCCAGGTACTGCTCAACAGTCATCTTCGCCGGCTCGACGAAGGTCCCCTCGTCTATGCTGTGCAGCAGGTCCCGCAGGGCCTTCTGCGCGTCCTTCTCGGAACCCCTGACGGTCTTACGCACACGCCTTTCCTTGCCGGTGACAGGGTCTTTGCCGAGATAGACGCTGAGCCTCCACGAGTTGCCGCGCTTCTCGATGAAGCCCTTCACCTCTGGCCACCTCCTGGCGCAAGGGGAAGCGCCTTGCACGGCGCCGCCTGCGGCTCCTCCAGGTCCCTGCGCCTTACGACGATCTCGCGCCCGTGTGTGTAGAGCACCACGATGATAGCATCCGGGTCGGCGGGGTTGTAGTTCTCGTTAGTCACGAACTCGATCTTGCTCATTCGTCAGAAGTGCCTCCTCTCAGGAATCGGTCTAGTTCGCTCTTGGCGACGCGCCACACCCAACCCGCTCGGGCAGCCCGAATCGTGCCCTCGTTGATTAGCTTCCTGACGGTTCTGTGGTCCAGTCGCAAATAGCGCGCCGCCTCCGCAATGGTCATTACCTCCGGCCACTCCTGCCGCTCGTCCATGACTACCACCTCCAGCATGACTATACATGCCTTAGCATGGCATGTCAATAGGTCCTACGCTGGAACACCGGAGAGGGGCAACACACCCGAAGATCGGTCCCAAAACGGGGTCCGCTCCCCACTCCGCTACCACAACCCCACGTGCGCCGGGGGGAACACGACGGCCACGCCTCGGACAGCCACCATAGCGTGGTCCTCCGACACGCGAAGCAGGAGTCCCCTCCCCCGAGGCGTCGCTACGGCCATCCCCACGGCCTGCGCCAGGCGGCGCACGTGCTCCGGGTCGGCCTTCGCTATCGGCTCAAGCGCAGGCTCCTCCGGTTTATGCGCAGGTTTACGCGCGCGCCGTTGCCGGTATGCGCGCATGTAGGCGTTATACCTCTCGCGGTCCTTGAACGGCATATGCAACCCTCCCTCTAGCAGGCGATTCGACAAAAAGCGACACCTGAAAAAGGCGCGCAGGCGGACAAATGGGACAGTAGAAAAAAGCGCGCCAGGACGGTCTAGAAGCGGCCTCTCGCGTGTCGCAGGCATCCGTAACCCCTACCGAGGCAGCGAACGCGGCTCCTAGGCCGTCCTACGCGTCAGGCGGCACCGGAGAAGCGGAGGAAAAACGGTTCCCGCTCGTGGACAGCCTCTTTGGCCTCGCGTTGTTCGGTTACTCCAGGCTCGTGAGGACTTCCGGAATATGCGGTGCCTCGCCGCCCCTACGTCGTCACTCTCGCGCAACGCCGCAAAGCCCAATGTGGCCAGCATTCATGGCCTGCATGGGAACTAGCGGTAGCGCGGCTTGCCGTCAGGACTCCGACCGAGGTACGGTACATGATGGCCTGGTAGCCGTCGCCGTGGCGTCGCACATGGCCTTTCACTGGGTGCCCCGTCCCTTCTTTCTCCATTCGGCGAGATCGACGGGGCGTCCGTTCAGGCGCTCATGGACTATGAACACGGCATCAATCAGAAGAATATCGCAGTTCTCAGTATCACGGTATAGCTCGTCTATTGCTGTAGCATACACTGAGATCGGCAGGACGAGCGTATCGAGGTACAAGAGGCTAACGGCACCCTTGCCGAGCCATTGTGTCATTGCCGCCGGATAGTTCAGCTTGGGGGCCCTGACGAACAGATCCGCGAAATAGCCCACAAGCACGCTCTTGCCCATGAAAAAGCCGCTCAAGAGCACGTTCTTCTGTTCCGCGTTCATAAGATTCCAGACATAGCCGTCCAACGCTTGCAGTGAATCCTTATCTGGCCGACTTTGCCACTTCAGGTACATCAGAAAGTCATTTTCAGGCTGGGCAAACACCGGACTCGTCCATAGCAGCGCCAGCAAAGTCGCCACCGAAAGTACCAGACCAATGCCGTATCCCCGGCGCCCTACCATCGCTGCATCCCTCGCTCCCATTCGTCGTATAACTCCGCAAGGGCCTGATCCGCGCTTTCGAGACTGATCTCCCCCCGACGAAGCCAGGTGATTATGCATTTCAGCCGATATGCCCGCGCCGTCAGCGCTGCGCCCTCTGGAAAGTCGGCTCTAGCGAGCCGCATCAGAAACTCGTCATAGGTCTCGAACCCCTGCGCGTACGAGCGGATTGCTACTCGTATGTACGCGATTCGTAGACCAACAGTCACCGTGCCTGCGTTCTCAAGCGCTGCATAGATGCTGTCCCGAGCCTGCAGGAACTGCGTCGTGGGATCGGGTATGTCCGCACTGTACACGCTTTGTTCCGTCTCCGTGCAGCCCAGGTTCGCCAGCGCTAGCACCACCAAAGCCGCCATACACAACACCTTCCGCACCGTAGACACCCCCTCACATAGTCAAAGCCGCCCTTGGTGCGCACCAAGGTATGTCCATCTACGATCCGCGCCCTCTGGACACTTGCGGTCCTGCTCGGTGATGGTGCAACTCTCGATGTACACGGTCACTATGGGCTCGCTAGCTTCGTCGGTTGCGGCGTCGTGAGATGATTGTTGCTCCGGTGAAGGAGGCGCGACGAAACGAAGTCGCTGCAAGCGTAGTCTGTTTTGTCTTTCCACCCCGAAGGGGACATTTCCTGCCTGCTGGAATCGTTCCGACGGAAAATCTTCGCCCTCCTGGTGTTTCCCCTCCAGTCCGGCAAGGCCGCCTGCAACCTCCCGGCCTTCGGGAACCAGCGCAACACGTTCTTCGCGCTTGTCGCCACGACAGGCGTTTCAGTCTGCCAGTAGTTGTTCATGCTTTCACCTCCCCGAGAACAGGCTTGAATCAGGTCCGCTCACGACGGCCATAGTTGAATACCTCTGCGCGCATTCACCCCCTCGAAAACGTCAACAGTTGACCGTTTCGGAGGCACAGAACGCACTCTGACGCGCCACCCTCACCCGCTACCTGCCGCCGACATAGCAGGAGTACCGGCCGGCCTTGATCCGGATGGCCTGCTTCGCGCACGTAGCGCGCCACCCGCCAGGCTCTTGGGTGACGGCGAGACCGGCGCGCCTCAGCCTCGCGGCAACCGTGGGGGAAGCGGTCCACACCTCGCAGGCGTCGCCTGAGTCGTCGAACCGAAGGATAGTCTCGCGCTCTTCTGGTGTAAGGGTCATGTTCTCGCCTCCTCTCCTCGGAAATGCACAAGGTCGCACGCATAAAAAAAGAGCCGGGTTACAAAACTACACCGCGTCGCAGCACGCAACAACACGACAGCAACAGAAAAGCGCCTCGCGTGTCGGGGCGCTCGCTTCGTTCCCACGCCGTTCCCAAGGGACAGCAACCCCTTGCGCGGCAAGCGTTCTGACGGCCTCGCCTGATAGTTAGTCTAGTGGGTCCCCCACTGCGCGAGGTAGTACTCCTCGGCATTCCGAGCCAGATCGAGCAACCGCACAAGGCCGGGAGCGTGCTTCTCGCCGCACTCATGGCAGACGAGCGACCACGTGCCTTCGAGGAAGAGTTCAGGGCCACACGAAGGGTCCGTCCTCTTTCCGCAAAGGGCGCACGGGTCATTACTCGCACAGTTGTTGTCCTTTACGACAAGTACGACCTTCTTCATACTTGCTCACCTCCGCGAAGTTACACAGTTGCACACCATAAAAAAGCGCGTCACCGCGTTCGCAGGCCGCGCCAGATGAGCCACAGACATACGCCGATCCAACCGAGACTCATCACTATGAGCACGTCCAGGAGCCTATCCATGCTTCTCTCCCTCCCTTCGTTGCCGCTCGCTACGCTGGCGCGCGCGCATGACGACCTTCCCTCTCCGAAGAGCCGTCTCCCACAGCTCAGGGTCGTGCTTGAGCAGGTGTTCGACCTCCTCCTCAGTGAGAAACAGCCTGCACTTGCGAAGTCGAATCTCGATCACCCTCTGTCACCTCCAGGCAGCAAGGGTTCCACCAGCACCGCCAGCGCCTGCCGCAGGTCCGGCAGCGATACAGCGCGAGAATGCTCCCCCTGTCCTCCCGCAAGGTATGCGGATAGATCACCGCGAGGCAGCGAGGACAGGCGTCCCGTAGTTGCCGCCGCATGGTCAATGCACCTCCTTCGGCGCGATCCAGCCGAGGACCCCATCTCCCGGCCTGGGAGGGTAGCAGGTGGCGCATATTCGGCTACCCACGACGCTGACCCAGAAACGACGCCCGCCGCACCGAGGACAGGGAGCACGAGGCTCGTGAATCTCGCGCACCTGAGCGGGACCACGCCACCAGCCGGGGTCGTGGAGCCATGCTCCCGTGAGCGGGTCGCGCCGGAAGTCGAGCGGGTCAGGTCTTGCGAGCACGGGAGGCGTGAAAGGCCGCAGGAGTTCGAGAAGCGCGGCCTTGTTCTCGCGAATCGCCGCGCGGAGGTCGTCCGTGAGCGGGCCTCGCACCCGCAAGGCGTCGCCCTCAACGGTGATACGGCACCCGGTCTTCGTAAGCGCGGCTAACACGTCAGCCGGCGTCACGCGAATTCCCCTCCCTTGCCGACAGAATAGCTATAAGCCACGGTTTCAGCTCGCGAATCGTCTCGCGCAACCCGTCACTCAAGGCACCCTTTGGACAACACACCCTCAGCACGTCTCCGTTCGTGCTCACCTCGTAACCCTCGCATTCGAGCCAAAACAGCAGGCGTGCCGCCCGATCTCGGTTGCTTGGTACCCGCCTCGCTATGTCCAGCAGCCTGCCCATAGAGTCACCTCCTCAGAAGAGTTCTCCAGGGCCGTCAGATAAGGAGTGTGAATCATCGCCAGCAACGTCAGCCGTGCATTTCGCGTCAGCCTTATCGTCAGCCGCCGAATCGCCCGCCGAAAAAACATAGGGACTATTACCCCCCATTTCATGGGCATCATGGGCATCCTGGGCAGAGCCTTGTACCGCAAGGCTTTCCGGTGCCCATGTTTTTGTAACTTGCCCGGATTTCATGGGCACGGGAGGCGCAGAATATGGGCACTTTGTGTCGCCAGCACCCTGACGCGCGGGCCGCTGCCCATGTTCCTGGGCATCCTGCCCATGTTTTGCAGGCAACCTGGGCACGGTAAAAGCCTGGTCTAGCTGGCCTGTGCCCATATTGCCCATATTGCCCATGATTCCGGGATATATGAGACTCCCGGAAATATGGAGCACGCGCGGGCGCCCGCCTGCCACAGTCTTCTTCGTCGTATACGTGCCTGGGTCGTGAGACAGCACCAGTCCCTTTTCAGCCATTCGCTTCCATAGAACCCGCTGAGTGACGGGAATCGTCGCTCCCTGGTCTCTAGCCAACCGCTGCACAACGGCAAAGGCGGCGTCAGTATCGAGGAAGAGATCGTCCCCGTCAATCCATCCGACCCTATCCCCGAGGGGTTGCCATTCCGTTTCAGGATACTGCCCTGCTCCCGGGTTGCGTTCGCGCCAACCCCAGGCTTCTGCATTCTCCGGCTCCTTGCCGGTAACCGCGTCAGCAACATGAGCATGGCCGCTCGTGAGGGCCGCGCCTAGTAGCGCCACGAAGCGTCCGGTCGGGTCCTCGCTTGCCTGGTGCTCGCTCTGGACCCTGCACACCTCGACGAGGGCCCGCCGTCCCTGCGACCACAGCGACTGTGCTTCCTCTTCGCCAATGACGCCAGTCTCCTGAGCGAATCTGAGGAATAGCTCCCACCCTACGGCGAGGCTTGCGGCCTGGTCGGGCGTCCGGTCGTGGACCATGTTCTCCTTGCGGAATTCTGCGCGTAGCTCGTGGTGTCGTGCAGGCAAGACCGCCTTAAGCGTGTCAAGCTGCGGTGCAAGCCATCGCACGTAGGCCGCCATCGCTCCCGCGAGCAATCCATCGGCGGCGTCGGCCTGTGCCTGCGTAAGCGCCACGAGATCCACCGCGCCTTTCGATAGCTCAAGGATGAGCAGCCGGGCGCGAAGTGACTGGCCTCGCGGAATGTCCTCGCCGGACGAAATGATAAGGCCGCGCGGGTAGTATTCAGGCTTGAGGCTCGTGTCGGCGGACATCCGCACGCGGCCGCTACGGTTCCCCTGAGCGCGCAGTAGTCTATCGGCCTCGCGGTGCAGCCGCTGCACGTCCGCGACGGTCCCTCCGGGCGCGAAATCGTCCACGACGAAGACCGCGTCCTTCGCCAAAAAGGCCAGCTTTTCCAGGGCGTTCGCCGTAGCGTCCCAGTTCCCCGGCAGGTGCTTCCCGTGGAAGGCTGGTCCCCAGTGCGCCTGCGCGATGGCGGTAAGCTCGGTTTTCTGGCAGCCGGTCGCTCCCGCCAGAAACAGGCTCAGGTCAACAGGCAGCGCCTCCGCGAGCGGCGCACGGTAG
Source organism: Armatimonadota bacterium (assembly GCA_029777735.1). Classification (GTDB taxonomy): domain Bacteria; phylum Armatimonadota; class Zipacnadia; order Zipacnadales; family FEN-943; genus JAKORR01. The sequence goes on from JAKORR010000798.1 coordinate 7,416, forward strand.
ACGGCCTGCAACAGCGGATACGCGACCTGCGCAGGAGCCAGGTTCAGGACGCCGAGGCTCGCGCGCACGGCTCGCCGCAGGTCCTCGCCTTCGGGCGGCACGGGCAAGGCGTAGTCCTGTAGCCGCCCTTCGGCCAGGGAAACCGCAACTGTAGGCGCAGCGCCGTCCGGTCCTATGGCGCCCCCGGCATGGAGGTAGTGCCAGCACCCGTCGAGTTTGCGCCAGCCGGTGTGACCGTACGTGACGCGCCGTGGCACTTCCCCGCTGAGAAGCTGGATCGCTGCGCGGAGATGGTCCTTCGTGCCTTGGCCTGCATAGACAACCGGCCTCGTCCCCCATGCAGCGGTCACCCACGCCATCCCGGGATACGACGACGCGGAAACTTCGGCCCTACCGAGCGGGCGCCCGTCCTGGAGGAATCCTTCAATCACGAAGATCGTGGCTGTCTCGGCGCCATTGTCACGCACCTCTTCCGCGATTATCTTTGCGTTGAAATTTGCGAGCGGCACGGTCACAGGGCCGTCAGGTGTGGCCTTGACCCGGCAGATCGCGCCGTCCACGACCTGATACCCTCCCGCCGCCTCAGCCGCCTGCGTTGCCGCGTCGGGCGCGCCGACTAGTTTCAGAAAGCGCTCGCGGTCAGCGCCGCGCAGTTTCTTTCGGGTGAAATCGACAGTTTTGCTCATATCAGCCATTGTCGCGCCTCCTCAAGCCTAGCCAGTCGTTCTTCAGGGTCCTCGGCCATCAGCCTGTCGAGGACATACTCCATGTGAGGCAGCTCGCGTACCCACGCGGCCTCCGCTTCGGTTATGTCTAGCCCGTAAACTGCAAAGACGTGACCCACCGCGCAGCAAATGACGGCGAGCCGCTCATATGCCTCGCGACACGCTTCGTCAAATCGGCTGGCGACGAAGCGCACCACCGCTTCCTCCGATGCGGCGTTGCACTCCCTGGCTGTCCGAGGCCGCCGCTTGCCGTCAGGGAAGAGGTCGCTCCACCGCAACCCCAGCGCCGCCAGCACCGCCGCCGTGTCGCACCCCGCCCAACAGCGCAGAAGAACCTTCCCGTCCGGCGCCTCGCGCACGGACAGGCTCGGGTGCTCATCGTTGTGCGCAGGACATCGCGCCACCCATCGGCCTTCCCCGGTTCGGCGAACGCCTTGCAGGTGCGACAGAATGCGCTCCACAGGCCGCTGTTGTGCTACAATAGCAGTAGACATGCACACATTCCCCTTCCTGCGCCCGGGTCATGGCCGGGCCTCTTGCTACTCACCGCGTCCGCTGGTCCTTGTGAGCAGGTCGATTAAGGCCTGACGCGGAATCCGGACTGACCGGCCAAACCTTATGGAGCCTATCTCGCCCCGCTGAACCAGCTCATAGCACCGTGAAAGCGGCAACCTAAGATAGGCCGCCGCTTCCCGCACCTTGAGGACCGCCGGAAGCTGCTCGGGGTCACGCGTCAACAGGTCGGTCTCCATCGCTCTCGACCTCCTCAAGAAGGTCCTCGGGCCTCAAACCCAGGGCCCGCGCTATCTTCTCGGCCTGACCGGGGTAAAGCCGGAACAACCCGCGTTCAGCGCGGCAAATATCGGCATAGCCCACCCCGGCTTCAACCGCCAGCCGCTGCTGGCTCCAGCCTCGGGCCAGTCGTGCAGCTTTCATACGTATCACCTTCACTCCCTCCCCTCGCGGACGATGTTCCGCATGGCAAGCGTCGGAACGACATCCCTGAATCCGAACGCGTTCTGGTAGTTCCCGCCCTGGTGCTCCAGTGCCCATGCCAGCGCCCGTCGCTGGTTCTCTGCCAGCCGTTGTGCGCGCCTCTTGGCGCGGTAATTCGACCTCCGCGTTGTGTGCGGCATGGTCATCCCCCCCCATCGCAGGTAATACAAGGCACTAAGGTCCGACGCCCCCCTGGGGCTGTGGGGCGAACCCTCCGGGCCACCCCTCACGGACTGGTCGCGCTTGCTCTTGCGCAACCCCCAGCCTTATGGTAATCTCGGGGCGGGTAACCGTTAACTGGTTACGAAACGGTTACGCCGGCACGTGTGGATGGTCTAACGACGAGGAGGGAGCGAACGTGACGGACTTAACGCAGCGGCAGGCCATCGCGCTGGTCGAACGGGAAACCTCGAACTACCTGCCTTCGGGGATCATCCGCGCAGCTATCAAGCGTCACCTGTCAGCCGGCCGACGTTACAGCCTTGCGGAAGTGAAGGCGTGTATCGAAGAGGCTGGCGCGCTGTGTGGTCGCTGGCTGGCAAGCACAGTCAAGGAGGAAGACCTGCCTCCGGTGTCGAGGGGCCGTGAACGTGTAGCACCACTTGTTGAGCGCAAGGCAGAATCTGCGTTCCCGTGGGGAACGCACTGGTGGCGGTGCAAGTATGAGATTCGCGAGGCTCCACCGGAGGTCTCGGAGATTCCCGTTCGGTGCGTCGTGGCGGTCCGCGAGTCGAAAGGCGAGTGGTATGACGTGCTGACGACGTGGCGCACTAGCGCGCCTGCGAAGCAACCCGAGCGGCCTGACAGCGCGGAACAGGACCACGCGCCACACGTGGCACTGGCGCGCCTCAACCCGTGGGACGAGCAGGACATACTTCGCTTCGTCAACAGGTGGGGTTTACTCGGTCTGTGGAAGGCGCCCAGGTATAAAGAAGGCGCAGGACTGTTTGCCACTCACAAGCCAGGACCAAAGGACTGGACAGGTGAGGAGGAGGAGCACTCAGGTTGGTATATCTGGGACGAGTTCTACCAGCAGAGCAACAAGGGTCTATATATGCACTCATTCTGCGAACCCGTGGAGTTGTTCGCCGAGGCAGCCGAGGAATATCAGGAGCTAACCCGCCGCCTGGCAGCAGGGAAGGAGTCGTTAGAAGAGGCGAGCGAGGCTGAGTTGACCCTTTGCGGGTGGCTCCAGGAGTGCGCGCACCCGAGGCCGATTTACGACGCGCAGAAGAAAGCATGGCTGTTCGGTTGGCAGTGCAACTCCCTTCTAGGATGGGTTTATCTGCTCACCTTCCTAGACCTGGTGCAGGGGAGGACGTTCAGGCGGTGCGCACGGCGCAATTGCGGGAGGCTGTTCATCCCCACGCGACCCAACGCCATGTACTGCAGCGACGCCTGCAGAAACGCAGAGCATCAGGCGTGTCATCGGGAGCGTAACCCGAAGCCGTCCGGTCTCCGAAAGTCTAGTGAAAGTCTAGCGGGTTCGTGCCCATAGTCTGGAATGCATGGCATGTTCTGGCATGACTTCTTGGGGAACGACTTTGGGAACGAACGAGCCTCGGAAAGGGTGAGAGAGGGCAGGAAAAGATAGAACTCCCCAGGAATCGGGGAGTTCATTTTGCCTGCTAGACGCCTACTAGACAGGACACAATGGAGGTGGTAGGATGCAGCAGGAAAGCCTCGGCGAAATTCAGGGTCTAGTGGGCATTACGCCCGTCGGGGTTCAAATCCCCGCTTCGGCACCATTTATGTACGGATTTATGATATACTTTCTTTGCTGGTAGTTCCCCGTCTGATTATGGTTCTTTGCAGTTGTGCCAGCATTTGCTGCAATACTAAGCCTGAGACGAATCTCGGCGGCTTACATTCGGCCAAAAATGCCCTAACT
>JAKORR010000799.1 GCA_029777735.1 Armatimonadota bacterium
CAGGGGTTCACGGACTCAGAGGGGCACTATATCATCGCCGGGATCCCTATCGGGCGGACGATTGTGAAGGTCGGCGCAGCGGGCTACCTAGAAAACACGGCCAGCATCACGGTAGAACCTGATGACGGCGGGCAGAACTCGGCGCTGGACCTGACACTGATCAGCGGTGAGGCGAAGGTCGAGGTGCGGGGAGCTGTTCTAGACTTGGCCACACAGCGACCGATTGCCGGCGCCCAGGTCAAACTCGACGAGAATCTGTCGGCTGTCACCGGCACGGACGGGAGCTTCTGGCTCGCAGACGTGAAGGTAGGCCAACGCGAGATCGTAGTCACCGCCGAAGGCTACGACGAGTACCGCGAAACGATAAGCGTAGCGCCTGGCATGGGCACGCTACGGATTGAAATGATCGAGTCAGCGCCCACTCCCCCACCACCCCCACACAATGTGGCAGGGACCGTAAGCGTGAGGAACCGCTCAGATAGCCGTGGCGTGAAGGTGAGTGCGTACAACTTGCGCGTGGGCCAAGTTATGGACGAATATACGACCAAGGCAGACGGGCGCTACTACCTGCTGGTCCCTCCCGGTGACTACGAGATCCGGGCGGAGTTCGAGGGACAGCAGCTGATCAGGCAACTTACAGTCCTTGGGGGCGGCCGAGTGGTGAGTGATGTGGACTTTGTGATAAGCGCTCCGCCCGAGTAGGCTTCACGTTTATGACCCTGGGTGCCCTGATTCGCTACACCGCAGCGGTAGCCGCGATTGGTATCGCGGTGCTGATTGGCGTGGCAGTCGGGCGAACCCCGGCCCCTGCTTTCCATCCTGCGCCTGCGGCGGCCTCGGCCAAGTCCCACGTGCGACAACCTCCGCTGGTACAGGCCACACGTCCAGTGATACGGCACACCCGCGGGGAAGTTCTGGCCTGGCAGGCCAAGCTGCGCAAGCTAGAGCTTGCTGCTGGTGGCCAAGCTTTGGCAGCAGGGCCGCTGGAGGAGGCCCTTGTGTATGACCGTGCAGGCAGGGCAGTGGTGCGCGTAACAGCGCAGGGCGTACGCGGCAGGGCCGACCAGCGCAACTTCATTATTGAGGGCCCAGTGCAGGCCGTGGCTGAGCGGGGAGCGATTCTCCAAGCCTCCCGCGTGGAGTGGCGAGATGAGGAGGCTAAGCTGTACTGCGTGGGGCCCGTGACGGTGCGGTTCAGAAACGCACTACTGACCACGCCAGAGGCTGATCTGTATGTCGAGCGCGATGTGGTAGTAGCACCTCGCGATGTACGCTTGACTGTAGGCACGAATCTTGTGATAGGCCACAGTCTTACCTACAATATCTCCACTCAGAGCTTCAGCCTCTCGAAGGTGCGCATGATTCTGCATGCGGAGGAGGCCAAGCAGCAACTCCGTGACCTGCGGCAGTAGGCGACAGACGGCTGTTGGGATAGCGATGGCCCTCACTCTTGCTTGTGGCTGGGAGGGAGCGGCTATGGTTGGCGTCAGCGTTTCAACGCTGACGTCAAAGGCGTGGGCCCAGTCTGGCGCGTCGGAACTTGGGGGCAAGAAGCCCGCGGCTCCGGACAAGCCGGCCAAGCTTGCCCAAGACGCCAGCAAGGCGAGCGAAGACGAAGACAAGGTCAATATGAGCGGCGATGACCTGCGCTATGACGGACAGCGCAAGGTCTACGTGCTGCAGCGCAACGTGCAGATCACACACAAGGACGTTGTGCTGACCTGCGACTGGGCCGAGTATCACGAGGAGACCGACACGGCTCTCGCACGAGGCAACCTATTACTCAAGGATCCCGAGAATACCGTGACGGGAGACATAATCAACATTGACTTCACTGAAGAGACGTCCGTAGTGGACGGCAACGTGGTCATCGTCACTCAGAAGAAAAAGAAGGGTGCCGAGGACAAGGAGGAGGGTGCAAAGGCCGGGGAACCCGAGGCCGGGAAGGCACCGGCCAAGAGCACCGGTGAAGCCGAGCCCCAGGAGGAGCCGAAAACCATCGGTGAGTTGCGGGAGCGCAAGACCACTATCTACTGCACTAGGCTTCGCTATCACTATACCGAAGGCAAGAGGTACGCATGGCTGACCGGCCCAATCCGCGCCGAGCAGAAGGAGCGAAAGGCCTGGTGCGACAACGCAGAATATGATGGCGAGGACGGGATCGTCAAGCTGAACGGCAACGTGCGTGTGCAGACAGCCGAAGGTGACGAGTTCCACTGCCCGGCTGCCCTTGTGTCGGTCGAAGATGAGTGGCTGCGAGCCGAGAAGGTAGCCGGTGTGGCCGTGCGGCGCAAGAAGGCCAAGCAGGAGGAGCAACCGGCGCCTCCGGACGCCGCAGGCAAGAGTCCGCCACCGCCAGCTGAGGGCAATGGCCAGACCCAGTAGGCTAGCCCTCAGTCCTTGAGAGCGCCGTTGCGCCGAGTATCGAGGCAGGGGACTCTCCCCCATCGGTCTCCCCGACACCCCAGCGCCCTTCATTCGCAACACCTTGCACTCCCTTTGCTTGCCCACGCCGACCCGAGTTTGCCGTGCGGAGGGAACCTTTGGCCGCCCCTAAGGTCTTTATAAGACGAGTTCGATCTGGCAGGTCTTCGGCGGCACGCCGGATGAGCCGGGGTTATGCCGCGTCTGGGTCGGCTGGGTGAGGGTTGACTATGCTGAGCGCCAGGCTCAGGAGAATCTCGAGTAGTCGACGCCGCCAGCAGCCAGCGGGCGGCCAGCCGTTGCAGACGCGGGCGGCCCTCGAAGGCAGGCCTATGCGCATCGCCGCACTGGCGGACCTTCACTACCCCAAGGGCGGCAGGCAGAGACTAGAAGCCCTGGCAGCGGCTTGTCGTCGGCATCTTCCCGACGTGCTGGTGCTGGCGGGCGACCTCACAACCTTCTCTTTGTTGGACTTCGGCCGTGTGCTACGCGAGTTTAGCGATGTGGCTCCGGTGCGTCTGGTAGTCGCGGGCAACCACGATGTGTGGACGCCCGGCGGGCGCCATACCCAGCGCCGCTATGTCCGCGGACTGCCAACCCTATGCGAGCACTACGGGTTCGCGTTCCTGGACCAGGAGCCAGTGCAGGTGGACGACGTGGGGTTCGTCGGATGCCTGGGCTGGTACGACTATTCTCTGCGTCAGCTCGAGGAACCTGTGGAGGGTACCAGGATCAGCCCCGCAAGGCCTTCGAGTCGCAGCAGACTGGCGCGGCTCAAGGTCATCCGCGGCCGCGAGGACCTGCAGTGGCAAGACCTG
>JAKORR010000800.1 GCA_029777735.1 Armatimonadota bacterium
AGACATTCAGGCTGAAGTGGTCTGCAAGACAGGAAACATCAAGCTGGCGCAGGCAGACAATGTTCGCGGTGGCGCACGAGTACGTGGAATCGGCCTTCGCGTTGGCAGGCATAGCTGGCAACGCGCGACGCGAACGTTGCAGTGGACGAAGTCTAGAAGATCTACAGAGCTACCTGAGTGAATGCCGTGAGCACCATGACGCAATGATCCATTCTCTATCGGCTTTCAGACTAGTGGCTCCCAATTCGGTAGTGAAGGCGGCAGAGACCGTGCATGATACATGCCACGAGCTGATCAATCTGGCGCTGGGCGGAACTGAGCCCGGGGCGAACCTAGAATCAACACAAGATCATTGGGACCAGCGCAAGGCGGCCGCGCGAGAGGCGAGATATGACTTGATTGAGGCCGTCCGACGAACCTTCGGGATCGAGGGGACCATCCCCTTCAGCGCAAAGCTGGAGTCTTCGTGGACAGTTCCTGCCGACTCGCCCCCAAGAGCGGACATCAGTTTCAAGCAGCCCGCAGGATGAGACTGACGTTCCGCACTTCAGGGGCCTGGGCGCACCCCACTACCGACAAGGCCACCGATAAGGACAGCGCACGATCCTCCAATGCTCGCGCTGCTAGGGACGCGAAGTTCAGGGCCCGGGCAGGCGAGCTCGCAAGAGAGCGACCGGCGCTCTATTTGCACCTACTCGAAGTCCTGGTTCAGCTCGCATACATCGGGCCTTGTTCGGAGCCATCAATGGTGGGCAACTGCTCGTCATGACCGGCGCCTTGATAGGCTTGCGCATCTCCGCCAGAGCTGCGCAGACGGTGTACAAGTTCCTGCAGTTAGGAGGCCTAGGGTAAATCTGCGGCTCCAGGCGGCTTTCCCTCGAGAACCGCAACTCGCGGGACCCGGCCCCCTGCAGTTTCGAAATGCCGGGTGGTCACGTCCGCTGCTGCATCACGGGCCTTTGGGGATCTCGACATCTCAGGCGTGTGGGTGCCATTTGGTCCATCTGCTTCGACCCGAGCCTGTGGGACTACACCACCGGAACAGCGATGTCGCCGCAGGCAGTCCTGACCGTCCGCACATGGGGCTCCGCGCACAGGCCGGAGGACAGGTCAGGGCGTTGCGGGCCGAGGTGGCGCGTCTGGAGGCGCTGCCGCCCGACGTGGACCGGTGGCTCGACACCCAGCATGAAGGACGGCTCGACGATCCACCCAGCCCAACCACGCCGCGCGCCGGGTCCGGGTCCAGCCGGGAGCGCTACGAGAAGACCACCCTCAACGAGCACCCGGCGCCCGCCCGGTACGACGGGCTGGGGCGAGGGACGGCGGCGGATGCCTCCATCCCTGCTGCTAGTCGTCCCCGCAGAGCGCGCAGGCCCCGGCTCCCCCGCAGGCGGGGCAGTTCGGATCGGCGCCTTGACGGCCTTCCTC
>JAKORR010000801.1 GCA_029777735.1 Armatimonadota bacterium
AGAAAAATCCCCTAGGAGAACTTGTCTACCTAGGGGATTCAACCTTTGGGGTGGCTGATGGGAGACCAGTGGACACCCAAGAGTTCCAGTAATTTCAAGGACTTAGCAGCGTTGTCACACCGGCCTGTGTGACAACAAGTGTAGCAGCCGGCGGGGCCTGAAGCAGGCCCACTGCCCGCCGGATTTCATCGAAGACGCCGGCTCTTGACCATCGGCGCGACGCGCTCAATGCAGTCGTCCAGCAACTGCGCCCATCCCTCCGCGGAGCCGGTGCGCTCTGCACCCGGGGTTCGCCGGATTTCCCAGTAGCCTGTCCAGTACACCGCCAGCTCGCGCTCGGCGGCCTGCACGTCGGGCTCGGCAAGGAAGGCCTGGCAAGCCTTGCGCAGGCCGAGCAGGATGCAGTAGCTCGGCCAGGCCAGTTCGGCGAAGGTCTCCATGTCCGGCCTGCAGGTGCCGGTAGCCAGACTCGCCCTCGGGCAAGGCCCGGTTATCGTTGAGCAGGAAGGCACGCAGAACCGGCAGTGTGAACAGTGCCGTGACCAGTTCGCGCCGGAACTCGGACAGCTGTTCCTCGGCGAAGGCTACGAAGGCCCGAGTCGCGGCGGCAGTCAAGCCGGGCTCGTCCGCCAGGGCCTTGAGCGGGCGCCGCCAGGAGTGCTTCTCCGGTGCGGGCGGATGGCACGTAACGGGCACCGAGTGACAGATTGCACAAAGCGAGGCCAAAAGCTGGCGCTGTACGCGCCGATACTGACAGTGGTGGTCCCTTCATCGGGATGACCGCTGCCGTTCTTTTCACAACCTGACCTTCAAACATTCCAACGAGTCGAACTCGTCGGAGTGCCGACGACCGGCCCGGCAACGGGCGGGTCGGGTGCGTCCCGTTAGTGCTTCGTGCCGCTGCAAGGCGGCCGACCCGCGGAGGGTCCGCCCCGCAAGGGGCATCCATCCCCATTAACTCGGCCCCGTCCAGTGGACGAGGGTCTCGAAAAAGGACACTGAAATGAACAACACCATTCTGAGCACCACCGGCACTCCTCTGAACCAGCAAGACGGCAGCACCTCAGGGGGCTACGTTGCGCTGGGCATGAGCGGCAACAAGTTTGCTGTCTTCTCGCTGCTGAACAAGCAGGTGCAGCTCCTGAGTCCCTCGGACCTGAAGGAGATGAACCTCAAGGCCCTGTTCGGCGCTCTGTGGTGCGAGCAGCACTACACCGAGTTCGACGCCAAGAAGGAGGAGTTTGTGTTCAACCACAAGCGCCTCGCCACGGACATCCTCACGGCCTGTCAGGCTGCCGGTCCCTACTCGGAAACTGCCGAGCGACGGGTCGGCGTCTGGAAGATGAGTGACGGGCAACTCGCGGTCAATGGCCGTCAGCTGTGGCGCGCTGACGGCACGGTGCTGGAGCATGGCATCCACGAAGACCGGGTCTACCCGGTCAGCGGTGATGTCGGCTTCGACCTGTCGACCCCGATGGCCACCGCGGAAGATGTCAACAAGGTCTTGGCCGCCTTCAACTCCCCGCAGTGGATTCATCCCATGGCGGGGGAAATCGTGCTGGGCTTTTTCGGCATGAGCCTGGTGTCGACGGCCCTGCGCCGTCGGCCTCATGTGCTGATGACGGGCCCGGCGGCCTGTGGCAAGTCCACGGTGCTGGAGTACGTGCGCTGGCTGCTGGGGTCGCTGGCGTTCGGTTGCACGGGGCCGCAGACCATGGCGGCCTTCTACCAAAGCCTCGCAGGCACCTCGAAAGTAGTCGTCAACGACGAGTTCGAGGCGGACCCCGGCCGAAAGGCATGCAAGGACACCTTCGAGGTGGCCCGTATGTCGTACAGCCTGCAGGAAGGCGACGAGGGCATCGTCCGAGGCACGGTGACCGGCAAGTCCAAAAGCTACCGGTTCTACTCGCCGTTCATCGCGGCGGGCATCAGCCCGGGCAAGATGGAGCCCGCGGACCTCACCCGCTGGGTCATTCTGGAAGCCAAGGGCACGCCCCAAGGTGAACGATTGACCGAAGCTGAAGCTCGAGACATCGGGCCGAAGCTGGCCCGGCTCTATCTGAGTCGTTGGAATGTGTTCCAGGCCTCCGAGGATGTGGTGCGTCAATGCATCCTGTCCTTGGGCGGTGATGGCCGTATGGCCGACACCGTCGGCACCCTGCTCGCGAGCTACTGGGCTTTCGTGTCCGCCACCCCAGCAACGGAGGAGGATGCAAAGTTCCTGGTGAGCATGCTGGGCATCGAAGAGCGCATCGCGGTCCACCAGGTCAGCGATGAGCTCCAGTGTCTGGAAGCGTTGACCAGCCGCGTCCTGCCTTTCAAAGTGGTGGACGGCGCAGCGCTGGTAACCCGCCATCTGTCGATTGCGCAGGCCATCGAGACGGTCTGCAAGGACCCGACCGGACAGCCTGAGGTCGTCCTGCGACTGGCCCAGATGGGTCTTCGTGTGGCGTTCGCCAAAGGCAGGTGGTCGCTCTATGTGGCGAACTCGCCCATGCACCAGCAACTGCGCAAGCTGTTTGCTGGAACGAAGTGGGCAACGGGTGGGTGGTCGGTGGTGCTCCGCCGACTGCCGGGTGGTGAGGAGAGTACCCAACGCATTGGCGCCGGCCTTGGCGCCGCGAAGGTCACGGCCTTCGACGTTCCGGAGCACTTGCTTCCGGGCGACGACGAAGACGACATGCTGCTGGCGGCGTGAGCCGCTGGCTGAAGGGGGCGGACCCGAGAGGGTTCGCCCTTTTCTCTTTTGCTTGCTGCCGTTACCCCGGTTACCTTGTTGGAGGCGAAGACAGGGTCAGTGTTGATAGCGCGAGATGGCCGGCCATTCGAGCTCTGCCACCGGGTCGGCCAGACGTTCATGGTGTCGATGAAGCACCCCCTCCACCTGCGCATCCACGGCATCTCGACAGGCGAGGTACCAGTGCGCGAAAGTACCAAACACGGCCTCGTGCTGCCAGGCGTCTTCCGGGTAGCGTTCCTTGGCGATGGTTGTTGTCAGCAGGTCCCTGAACTCCAGGAAGATGTCCTCCCTGCAGTCGCTCTGCCGCGTCATCCCAAGCCACAGGTCGGTCGCTGGCGCCGTGTCACGGCCTTTGCTGAAGTGTCTGGTCAGGAAGAGCTGAGCGGCCTGTGACGTGCTCATGAACATGGCGGGGCCAGGGATGGCTGCCAGCGGCAGCAAGTAAGGGTCGTCCTGCTTGTAGGCGCGCGCCCAGGCCCCGTACATCAGCGATGCCAATCGCAACCATTCGGCGGGCGTGAGCCCAGCGTGCTCTTCTTTGGCTTGCGCCACCTGCAGCACTTCCTCGAACGAAAGGTCGTCCTTGACCCGGTTGACCCGTTGGGTCAGCGCGCAGATTGTTGATTTCCACGTAAAACTGACCCCAGAAGGTAGAGGTTTTTTCATCTCAGTTTGACCCCTTGAGTATGGTCGCCTGCTTATTTTTTAAGCAGGAGGATTCAAGGAGTGATCAAAGTGGGAACACTGGCCAAGATCCGCAGAATGCACCTGCGAGAAGGTCTATCCATCAAAGAGATCCAGCGCCGCACGGGGCTGGC
>JAKORR010000802.1 GCA_029777735.1 Armatimonadota bacterium
GGCCGCAACGGCGTGACCACTTAAACCAACTGGCCTCCTCAAAACCCGGGGCGCTTCATAGGTAATTTGTTGTCGACTAGTCTATCCCGATCGGTCACCTGCATCTCCTATATTGCAACAATGGCATATCAGGAACGTCAGTTCTTGCCCGATTGGCGACCGTCCCACCCCGCCCTCCTGCCCCTACGGGGCCGGGCGGGGTGGGCAGTCGAAATCCAATCACATCCCCGGGGAGTGAGTAGCCCAGACTACAGCTATACCATGCGGCGGATACACCGCCTGCATACCTCCTGGGCCCACGGTGAGGCCAGAGACACCCCGCCATGACCCCCATAGTGGCAAACGGCACGCGGCCCAAGGAGGCATGTCCCTGCGCCCCCCAAACTCGCAGGCATGCAGCCCCCTCAATCCCGCTCCCAACAGAATCTCAGAACGGGTACCTGCAGCACCCCCCAATCCCCACCGCCCAACTCCCCCCCGCCCGCCACCCCCTAAAAGGGGGGGCGGGGGGGAGTCGGGCAGGGGTGGGGCTACCGGGTAGCGCGCCAAAGGCGAAATCCGGGATGGGAATCCCTCCGGGAGAGTCATGGCAGCGGATACCAAGAAGCAGAACGGAAGCCTGAACAGGCGAGCCCCCACCGCGCGATAGTGCAGAAGTGGCACTAAGTGGTACCAAGGAGCCGCACGAAGAATCTAACCGCCACCCCCATAGTCACTGCCCCTACGAAGTGCGCCTAAGTAGCACCCTGGCCTCCAGCAAGCCAGCGGTCAACCTAACCAGCATGCACAAACCCCAGCCACACGCCCGGGATGAAGATCATGTCTGTCCCAACGCCTAGTACCCGCCCCCCGCCCGCCCGTCCCCTACGGGGACGGCGGGGCGGGCGGGGGGCTGGGGTACTGAAGTGCGGACTCGTGGAGCAGCGACCTGCTGGCCTCGAAAGAGACTCCCACCCGAATGTTGGGGCTACCGGGCGGGGCGTCGGGTAAGCCAAAAGGAGGCAGCGAAAACAACGGATGGAGAAGCCAAGATATTGGCGATGCTCATTGGGCCAGAAGCTTGCGAACCTCGCGACGGACAGATAGCTTGGCCCGCCGGTAGCCGACAAGCAACTCAGCAATTTCGTCATCCTCACCCGCAAAGAAGAACGCTACAGGAACATCAAGCACGTCAGCAAGCTTGCGCACTGTCAGTAGATCAGGCCGATGCACGCCAAGCTCGTAACGATTGATACGTGTACTGGCGACGAACTCATCAATTCCAGCCTCAATACCCAGAGCTTTCTGTGACAAGCCTACGGCGAGCCGGGCTTGTCTCAGCCTTGCTCCCCATTGCTTGTCTACCTCGGATATCTCGCGCCCCATAGGGCTACGAGATTCGTAGCAATGTGATATTTTCGATACTACGACTTGCGTAGCTACCACTGATCCTCAGGAATCTCCATGTACGACATCTACCACCCCGACCAAAACAACCTCTGGCGCTACACCCTGGGCCGCTCCGGAAGCAAGCCGCTGCTGGTCATCGGCCTCAACCCCAGCACCGCCACCCCGGAGAAGCTCGACCCCACCGTCACCCGCGTAGAGAAGGTCACACAGCAATCTGGATTCGATGGATTCGTCATGCTGAACCTCTACCCGGTGCGGGCCACCGATCCCAAAGACCTGTCGCCAAAAGCTGACCCCGAGGCCTACAAACGCAACCTGGAAGAAATCGAGAAGGTCGTCGCCCAGTACCCGTCACCAACCCTATGGGCCGCCTGGGGCGAGTCAGTGGTGGATCGTCCCTATCTGCTCCGGGCGCGTGACGCACTCTATGAACGGCTGGCGCAGTACCAGCCGCAGTGGCGGAGGTTCGGTGACCTGACCGTCAGTGGGCACC
>JAKORR010000803.1 GCA_029777735.1 Armatimonadota bacterium
GGCAGAACATCAGCTTCCCAAGCTGACAGTGCGGGTTCGATTCCCGTCATCCGCTCCACTAAAACCCCTTATCAGGGGCATGTTTCGAAATCGAACAGGCGCCGATTCTTCGACCGTGTTACCTGGAATTGTCACTTGTGAGGTCACATTCGAGGTAACACCCCTCCCGCAGGCCGCCCCACTGGGCGACGCGAGTGCCTTCTGGCTAGGGTGAATGCCGCGCTGCAGTGCCCTCCCAACCTGGGCAGAACGTCAGCTCGAGAACTGAGATTGCCGGCCACGTCCCGTGCTGTACCGGCCGGCAGCTCGCCTGGGGTCGCACGCTCATCGGGGATATGCACGGATACGACCGGAGCTGCCGAATGCAGGACGTTGGCTGGCCCTTGTTCTGAACGCCGGCACGTCGCCACGGGTGGCGTCTGGCGGGGTGGCATGCAGGGCGAACCGCCTGGTGCCGGTTATGAGGGGGCTCAAACCGGCTTCATAACCGTCCTGAAGCGGCTTGTGTGCTGGTGGGAGCCCCTCAGCTGCCTGACAACTGGCATGGGGGCGCTCCAATCGCCGCGGCCGTCGCTCTCATGCCGCCGGCAGAGCGGTCGGGATTCCCCGAGCCGGGCCTCGCGGCACGCACAGGACGACTAGAGGGCCCGGCGGCTTGTGTGGCTTACGACATCCGACTTGTTGCTGCCCGTTGGGCGGGCTGGGCAAGGATGGTCTTGACTGTTTCTTTGGTTCTTTGGGCTCCGGTTGTCCAGCTGCGGTTGGCTTCGGGCGGATCCAGCGTGGACGATGATGCGCTGACCGCGGGATTGCCTACCTGGAAGGAGCCGGAATTGCGTCGAGCGTGCAACCGGTCGGCAGGGCTCCTCCACGGAGCGAGGCTAGTCGTCGCCTTCATGTGGCATGCCGCTTCGCACTCGTTGGGTGTGGGTCCGCAGCAGCGTCAGGCTCACTTCCAGGTATCTCAGGATCACTTGTAGCTGTTCGGGGCTGAACTCGGACATGGCACGGGCGCCTTCCTCGGCCAGCGGCCAGTAGAGGCGGGTCGTCACAGTGAGGACTGCCGGGGTTGGTCGCACTACCAGCTTGCGGCGGTCTGCTGGATCGGGCGACCGCGTGATGTAGCCCACTTGCTCCAGCCGGTCGAGGACCGCTGTCA
>JAKORR010000804.1 GCA_029777735.1 Armatimonadota bacterium
CAGCCTTGTCTGGTGTATCCCGGGCGCTGGTGACGACTATGGAGCGTCGGCGGTTAGCGACACCCACAACGGCGGGAGCAACGTCGGATTCTTCGACGGTCACGCTAAGTGGATGAAGAAGTCAACCTTCACCGGCAGCCCAGAGGCGCAGGTTTGGTGGGATCCGCCGCTGTAGAGGGCTGTACCGCCTAGTCCCGAGGCCGCCGCACCCTTGCCTCTCCGGTTGCAGGGACTCCATACCCGGGGAGGAAGGGTCCTGGTCACAGACCAGTTGGGCCAAACTACGCCTGGAAAGGGTTTGGCGTGTCGCAACTGGCATCGTCAGTGGGAGGCGTTAGGCTCATGCTCACGATTGTCGCTCTGGGGGTGGTGGGCGCGCTTGGTGGCGCCCCAGCCATCCAGCCACGTCCGCCACGTATCCAGGTTTTCGACTCGAAGTCCCTCGACTGGCTGACCGAGGAGGCCCAGTGGGAGAACTCTGGGGGCAAGGAAGGCGCGGTGTCGGTGGAGGCCGCCGAGGCTCGCGAGGGAGAGAAGGCCCTGCACTTCCGGGTCAACATCGACTGGCACAACGAAGGCATGTACCCGCAGGGCTGGCCTTCCTTCCAGTACAAGCCACCGCAGCCGTTGGACTTCTCGGGCTACAACGCGATCCGGTTCTGGGTGAAGGCGGAATCCTCGCGGCCCGAGGGAAAGCCTCTCTTCCGCTTCATCCTATGGACTGGCGAGAAGGGGCGGCTGAACCAGCCGATCGCGGGATTGGAGTGGGGCCAGTGGACGCAGGCGAGCTTTGACCTCTCGTCGATTCCCGAGTTAGAGAAGGTCACGCTGCTGCACTTCTTCCTCTGCGAGTCTGACTTCCGCCATGCCGACGCTCTGCACTTTGTCGTGGATGGTTTCGAGCTGGTACGCACCCGTAGCGGCATCGAGGCAAACCCGGCAGACCGGTGCAGCATGGAGTTATTCCTGAGGCCGGGCGACGAGGCCGTGATCCTGGACAAGGGTGCCCCTGCTCCGGCGGCGAGGCTGGTTTTCCATACAGGCGAGCAGTGTGCGCTTTCGGCCACCTGCAGGCTCCTCTGGCGCGCCCGGGAGCTTTTTAGTGGCAAGGTTACCTCGGCGTCTCAGCCGCTGGACCAGCCTGTTCCAGCAGGCCAGCGCACCGAAAGGGAGGTGGTCCTGCCGTGGGGGCAGCTTGCGACAGGCCCGGGCTACTATGTGCTCACCTGCGACGTGCAGGAGGGAGGCAAGTCGCTAACCGACGGCTGGGTGGGCTGTGATGATCTGTACGTGCGGGGCAAGGACGAACCGATGACCTACACGGTGCTCAGCCTGCGCCTGGGGATGTCGGACTTTGTGCGCGACAGGGTTTTCGGGGGACTGATGGGCCGCACGCGCATTGCTCTGCCTCACACGTTGGATCCCTATGCGGACGACACCTACCTGGAGTTTGTGCGCCTCTTCGCGCACTGGACGGGAAAGCACGCCGAGGGGTTGGAGGCGGGCCTGACGGGCCTGGTCTTCTCAGGCGAGGCCCTTCGCCGCTACGGCGATACTCAGCGCGCGGACTTCAATGACCGGATCTTGCGTGACAGCATCGACTACATGATCGACCGGATGCAGCTCCAAGACGGCAGCACGCTGGTGGAGCGCAACGATCTGGTGGATGAGTACGGCGAGCAGGTGGGCGGGAAGGGTGGAGCGACATCCATGGGATTCCGCGACAGCAACCAGATAGGCGAGTGGATGCGGCCCATCTGTCGCGCGGTGATCTATTGGCAGCGGCTGGGCCTCAACGACGACTACTGCGAGGTTTTGCTGCGGGCCTGTCGGCGTGCGTCGAACTTCCTGTTGCGCGAATCGGTAGCTCCGCTGGACCGATGGAACAACGTCCTGTATCACTATCACTTCGTGGGCTTTGGGCCGGAGATGACCAAGACCCGCTACCACCAGGAAGGACGACAGTGTGACGTCTATGTAGGTCGTGCTTTGTCGGGCCTATCCTACTACGCCTACGCCCTACAGTTGATGGGCCACCGGGTGCCGCCCGAGCTTGTGGCTTGCCTGCGCGACACCACCGAATGGGCCTATGAGAAGATGAAGGCGCATGATGGGTGGTTCGACTACCAATGTCTAGACGAGGTGGAGGGCGGTTGCCATACCTTCCTGGGCAATATGTACATCTCAGAGGCTACTTTCGGCTGGTATCTAGCTGCCGAGAGAATGGGTCTGGAAAAGGATGCCGCGCTGGCCGCCGAGGCGACTAGGCTGGGCTACCACTATGTCACCGACAACTGTTACATTCGCGGGCGCAAGTTCGACGTACCGCTCGAGTTCTGGGTCGGGCCATACCTATACTGGGAACTGACCGAGTACCTGTCGGCTGTGGGGCCGGACGATACCTTTTCGGCCTGGCTGCGCGAACTGCACGAGAAGTGGGCAGTCGAACGCCAGTGGAGGGACTTTCTGGATCGTGCCCCAGGACGTGCCTCACGCACGGATACCAACGGCGCGCTGGAGATAGCGATTCTCGGCTATCTGGGCCTGCGACTGATGGAGGAGATTGGGCAGCCTTTCAGCTACTGAGTGCAGCCGCGGCGACGAGACCAAACTGCTGAACTTGGGCAATCCGGGGGCGGGAGGGTGGCTGGCCGAGCACGTTAGTCGCCTGCTCACCGACCAGGGCATCGATTTGTACCACGACAACTTCAACATCGACTCGCTAGGGTACTGGGATGACAACAACAACCTCAACCGCTAAGGGATCACGGAAACCCACTATGTAACAGGCTATCTGGCCTACTGGGACGAGCTACGGCGTCGCTTCCCCAACATGCTTGTCGATTCGCGCACTGGCCCACTTCGCCTCCTTCCGCAACAGACTTGACCTTTGGCCTCAAGGCCGCGCGCCCCCCAGAATACTTCCAGCGCAGGCTTGTGGCCCCAAAGTA
>JAKORR010000805.1 GCA_029777735.1 Armatimonadota bacterium
CCGCTGGGTTTGAGGGTGATCGTCAGCACCCGCGATCACTGGGAGGAGGACGTGGCGTTGCTGCAGGGCGACTTCGACGTCGCCGTGGCGGTGCCCGAGAAAGCCCGGGCCCTGTTCGCCCAGAACCCGGCGCTCTTGTCGGTCTTCTCCGTCGTGGTCGCCGACGAGATCCACCTGCTCGCTGATCGCGAGCGCGGTCCCGCTCTCGAGGTGCTGCTGGGCGACTTCCTGACGCTGGGCGACGTGCAGATCCTCGGCCTGACGGCCGCCGTCTCCAATGCCCGGGACCTTGCGGCCTGGCTGAGGGCGCAACCCGTCGAGGAGGCTCTGCGCCCCGTAGAGCTACGCCTGGGCGTGGTAACGGACGGCGAGTTCGTCTACAAGGAGCTGAACGGGGGACGTTGGGCGCGCGAACCGCTGGCGCATCGTGCCCTGGGCGAGGGCTGGGACGGAGCCGTCGGGGGCTTGGCCCTCGATCTTGCCCGTGCGTCGGAGGCCACCATCGTGTTCGTGCGCGATCGGCCTTCCGCCAACCGTCTCGCAAGGCTGATCGCGGCCGAGAGCGACCTGCCGGTAGCGCAAGGCCTCGCCACGCGTCTGCAGTCATGCCCAGACACCGCAGCCGTCAACCTCCTCCGCGAGCTGGCCGCCGCCGGGGTCGCCGTGCACCACGCGGACCTGCAGTCGGCCGAGCGGGTCGCTGTCGAGGCGTCACTGGCGGAGGGCGACGTGCTCATCGTGGTGGCGACCTCGAGCCTGGCGCTGGGCGTAAACCTGCCCGCGCGCAACGTCATCATTGACCCCGTGCAGTGGCGCCAGCCACTGGGAGAGGACGGACGGGCGGCGCAGGGGCCCCTGCCGCTGCCCGATTTCCTGGCCATGGCGGGCAGGGCCGGGCGGCTCAAGTACGGGGAGGCCTTCGGACGCGCGATTCTGGTGGCCGCGACGCCCCTCCAGCGCGATGCCCTCGTCGGCGCCTATGTGGACGCCGAGCTTCCGGCCCTTGAGCCGGCTCTCCTGAGC
This sequence comes from Armatimonadota bacterium, assembly GCA_029777735.1. GTDB lineage: Bacteria > Armatimonadota > Zipacnadia > Zipacnadales > FEN-943 > JAKORR01. The sequence continues at coordinate 1,024 of JAKORR010000805.1, forward strand.
CTGGCGGACGAGGACCGCGCCGTGGCGCTGGGCACGGGGCTTTCGGCTGCACAACGAGGCCTAGAGGAAGCGTGGCACGGCACCTTTAGTGCACGCCGGCCCAGAGCCGCCGAGGCCGAGGAGGGGTTGAGGCAGGCCGCCCACCGGCTCGCAGAGGCGGGTCTTTTTGATGCCGACGGACTGCGACCCACGCCCCGACTGCAGGCTGCGGCGGGCGCCACAATCGACACGGACACGCTGGCATGGCTCGGGCGTTTGGCGGACGGCGATCCCTCCCAGGCCGATGCCCTGTCGCTCCTCGCTCTGGCCTGCGCCACGCCTTACATGCAGCGCCAGGCCTTCCCGGTGAGCCGTCGCGACCTGCGTGAGCAGGACTACGTGCGGGCGCTCTTCGCCCTCGCCGAGGACCGCGGCGCGGGCTCCAGGCTTCTGCGCCAGGTCCTCGAATCGCCCGAGATACCCCTCCTCCGCCGTCAGCGGGCCGCCGGAATGACCCTGGCGATGAGCGCGTGGGCGAGTTCGCAAGACCGGGCTGAAGTGGAGCAAGCCGTACGCCTGCCGGTGGGGCGTCTCGAGGCCCTGGCGGGTTCGGCGGCGTGGCTGATGCAGGTCGCAGTGGCAATGGCGGCGGCGACGGGCTGGCCCAAGGCAGCGGTACAGCGGCTTGAGGACGCAGCGAGGGCGGTAAGGCTGGGGGTAGATCTCAACGCGCCCCCGGAAGCGGCCCCACGCGAGCGGGTCGGGAGCGGGTTGTCGCGGCGCGAGGCGGCGCCCGCCCCGCCCTCCGCGCAGCCGCCCGCGCGGCTTGAGATCACCCGCACCGATGAGGTCTCGCTGATCCTCGACGAGCGGCATCCCGACACGCTGTGGCTGGAGGGACGGCACATACCCCTGCGCCCGATGGAGTTCAAGCTCCTGTGGCGTCTGGCCGAGGAGGCCGGCGCCTGCGTGTCCGCCAGGGACCTGGTCAGCTCTATCCTAGGCCCTGAGGAATGGATCGGCGCCCACCAGCTCTACCCGCACTTGCGCCGGATCAGAGAGGGAATCCGTGCCAGCGGTGCTGCGGTGGACCCAGCCAACCTGGTCATGACTGTGCGACGCAGTGGCTTTCGGTTGAATCTGGCCCCAGAGGAGGTGGTGCTGCGCAGGCGCACTAGCCGGCGGGAACCTGCTGGGCCAAGCGTCGCTTGAGCCCGCGCACGAGTCAAGGGGTTCTCCAATCACGCGCCGGTAAAGTAGACGGCGGGAGGTACAATCTCGTACACTCCCATCACGCCCGGCGAACGGAAGTCAGATCAGCGCCAGCAAGACTCCTTACCGTGTCGCAGGAGACCGACATCCTTGTCACTGCACCTCTGCAGTGCTCCCACCGGGCGAGACGGACAATGAGCGATAGGAACGACTACAGTAACATCAAGGCCGCTCTGTTTGACATGGACGGCACCCTCACCGACACCTTCAGCCTCTGGGCGGAGTCGGTGCGTGAGCTGGTGCGGCGCCATTCGGCGCGCATCGTCACGGACGAGGAATACCGGCGGAACTGGTGGGGCAGCGACCCGCGCAGCAAGATACGGGATCTGCTGACAAGCGACCCACCTCTGGTAGAGCGATACTACCGGGAGTTGCTGGAGATCCTTATGGACCACGTGCACCTCGTGAGGCCGCTGCCGGGCGCAAGGGAAGCTGTCGGGCGCCTGCGCCGGCATATCCTCACCGGCGTCATCTCGAACGGGCCGATCGAGTTCATCCGAGCCCAACTCGCCCAGGTGGGCATGTCAGGCTGGTTCGCCGTCGAAGTGGCCGACGCCGACCCCAAGCCCTCACCGGGCGGCATCCTCAGGGCTTGCGCAAAGTTGGGAATCGAGCCGCACGAGGCCCTGTTCGTGGGGGACAGCCGCTTTGACCGGGGGGCGGCGGAGGCAGCGGGCTCGCCCCACGTGATAATCCCGGAGGACGCCGACCGCGAAGAGGCGCTGGCCGAGGTGTTGGAGGCGGTGGAGAGTCCCACCAGGGCGTGACGGAGGGCAGGCTCTAGGACCCGGCCACGGCCCTTCCGGTGTTCTTGCCCCTGCGGTGGTGCCGGGGCAACGGCTGAGCGGAGGTTGTTCTGACAATGCTGACGTATCTCGCCTGCGTCCTTGTGCTCTCAGGCCCGGCGGCATGGACCGCCCGAGAATATCCCTTCCGCGACGCCACCTTCAGCGTGGACGAGCGCGGGACGGTGGCCCTGCGGCTGGGTAAGCGCACCGTGATCCGCGCCACACGCCTATGGTTGGCGGGACCGGACTGGAAGAGCGCGGTGACCGACGCGGGGGAACTGCGGCAGACCGGCGCCCACCAGGGCGGCACCTTCAGCCTCGTGCGCCTGAGGGAGCCCGTCTCGGGCGGGGAATGGGACGTGACGATTCGCGTCGGCCCCGTGGCGCAGGGACTGGCCGTGAGCTACAGCGCCAAGCCGCTGGCCGAGATGGACATCAACGAGTTAGGCATCGTCCTCGACCTGCCCATCGAGCAGTGGAGTGGCAAGCCGGTCCTCCTATGGCCGTCCCAGGAGCTGACCTTTCCGGAGACACTGCCGACGGACCACCACTTCGCCAGCAACCACTGCGTCGCCGTGGTACTGGGTAGCGGTGCGGAGCGGGTCACGGTGCGCCTGGACAAGCCGGGGTTGGCGAAGCTCCAGGACTGTCGCAAGTGGCAGGGCGATACCTATCAGTTGACGCTGCCCCTGATACCCGGCTCGGCGCGCGTCAAGCCAGGTGAGGAGTACACGGGAGGCTTCACACTGATGCCCAAGGACCCTCAGACCTATCGCTCGCTGGCCGCGGCAACGCTGTCCTCGCGCGGGAAGCTCGGAATCCGGGGTGTGCGCGCCTCGGCGCTTGAGGTGGCGCAGTACGGCAAGCTGGAACTGGCCGTGGACCTGTCAGCGACGTACGAGAACGCCTTCGACCCGGAGCAGATCGACGTGCGGGCTATCTTCCAGACACCCTCCGGCGAGACAAGGGAGGTGCCGGCCTTCCTGTGGGCGGGTTTTGAGCGGCAGAAGGTCGGAGAGAGCCTGATCATGGCGCCGACAGGACAGGGGGGCTGGCGCGTGCGATTCACGCCGACCACGCCGGGACGTCACAGTTTCCGTGTCGTGGCACGCGACGCTAGCGGGCAGGTTGAGTGGGGCCCGGGCAGCTTTGAGGCAAAGGCGAGCAAGAGCCACGGGTTTGTCCGCGTGAGCAAGGGCCGGCGCTACTTCTGCTTCGATGACGACACCCCCTACTTCGCGGTCGGTGAGAACCTGTGCTGGTACAGCGCGGCGCGTCGTACGCTGGACTATGATCTGTGGCTACCCAAGCTGCGGGCAGCAGGCGCTAACTACATCCGTCTGTGGATGCCGTCGTGGGCCTTTGGGATTGAGTGGGAAAAACCTGGCGTCTACCGGCTTGACCGTGCCTGGGAGCTAGACTACGTGCTGGAGCAGTGCGAGAAGCTGGGGATCTATGTAAAGCTGTGCCTGGAGAACTTCCGGCGGTTTGATGAGGGGCCGAATCCCTATGATGTGCGCAACGGCGGCCCGTGTGAAACCGTGCGGGACTTCTTCGTCAAGCCCGAGGCGCGTAGGCTGTTCAAGCAACGGCTGCGGTATATCGTGGCACGCTGGTCCTACTCGCCTGCGCTCATGGCCTGGGAGCTGTGGAACGAGATCAACTGTGTGGAGGGTCACAATAGCTACAGTGCAGAAGTGATCGAGTGGTCGCGCGAGATGGCGAGCTACCTGCGGGAGATTGACCCCAACAGGCACCTGACGGTCAACAGTCTGGGGTCGAGCAACCTGGACGACAGGCTATGGTCACTGCAGGAGATGGACTTCGCGCAGATGCATGGCTACTACGGATGGTCGGGCTATGACGAGACGCGCGACATGGCGGCCTTCATCCCCAACTGGCTGGGCAAAATCTCGCACTACGGCAAGCCCTATTTCTTCGCGGAGTTTGGCGTGATACGCGAGAAGCCGGAGTGCCGCGAGCTGTGCGATCGGGACCGGGAGGGCGTGCACCTGCACAATGGGATGTGGTCAGCGGCGCTGTCGGGCGCGGCCGGCGGGGCAATGCTCTGGTGGTGGGACAGCTACGTGGAGCCAATGAACCTGTACCCGCGGTTCGCTAGTTTGGCGAGCTTCGCGGCGGACGTGCCTTGGCACAAGGCAGGCTTAGAGCCAGAAGACCTTGAGCGCCGACCGCGTGACCTGCGGGTGCTCGCCCTGCGGGGGCCGAGGCTGCTGCTGTTCTGGGCGCAGAACCCGCGGCATACGTGGTGGAACGTTGTACAGGGCGAGAGAATCGACGCAGTGACAGGCGCGGAGATTGTGGTGCGGGACCTGGGCAAGGGGCCCTACCGGCTGAGACTGTACGACACCTGGGCGAGGCGATACGTGCGAGATGAGCGAGTAACGCCGCAGGCAGGGACGCTGATAATACCCCTTGGCGCGGTCACAAGGGACGCGGCCGGGAAACTGGAACCGATACGCTGACACAGCCCCTCGGCCCCGGCTTCGGGGATGCGTGCGGGCGATCCCTCAAGGTGGCAGGTGTCTTGACCAATCGCCAGCTTTTCGTTAGCGCCTTCCATGGCGGAGCGACAGAGATGGTGCCCGTGTACGAGCAGGCCTTCGCCTCCGACGTAGCCTCGGCCATCCTGGGCCGCGAGGCCTTTACGGGCGCCACCATGCTCCATTACCAGGAAGCCGTCTGGGCTTTGCGCGGCCCGGAGGCCCATCGCGAGTTCATCGCCCGGGTTGAGCAAGACGTCGTGGAGCTTCACAGGACCCTCGGCTTCGGGGCCATCGCCCAGCCCTGGCTAGGTAGCGCACCCACCAAGCAGGTCGGCGAGTACGACTTTCTTTATGGGGACCCCGAAGGCGAGTGGTATATCAAGCGCTACGATCCGGAAGCCAAGACCTACGGGACGGTGCAGTACAGACGACGGCCGGAGTGGCGTGGTGAGGAGGCGATTCGCGCCGCAGTTGAGGACATGGCCTCCGCGGCGGAGAGCTGGAAGGCCAACGGGGGAGCGGAAGGCACACGCAACCATGCGCTGAAGTGGATGGGATTGGCAGGCGACGAGTTCGAGGTGTTGGCTCAGGGGGCAATGCTGACGGTGCCGATCAATGAGGAGTGGCTCACGGCCTGCGGGCTGGTGCCTGATCTGGTGGCGGCCTACCTGGACGCGCAGGTCGAACTGGGCCGCCAGCAGATGGAGGTCCAAGGGGCACTGGGCCTGCGGATAGTCTGGGGCGGTGGTGACCTGGCGGACAACCGCGGCCCCGTCTATGGCCCGCGCTTCTTCCACGATATCGTGATGCCGCGCTATCGGGTGCTGGCACGGCACGCGGAGCGCCTGGGCATGAGGTACCTGTTTCGCAGCGACGGCAACCTATGGCCCATCGCGGACGACCTGTTCGTGGAGGCGGGCCTGCACGGCTTCGGGGAAATTGACTACGATGCCGGTATGCGTATTCCGGACCTGCAGGAGCGCTACGCGGAGTTGACCTGCTGGGGGAACGTGAGCACTCGGCTGCTGCGCGACGGGACGCCGGAGCAGGTGAGGCAGGCCGCGGGGGAGATAGTGGAGAAGTGCCGGAGGCGGGGGCGATTGGTGCTGGGGTCGAGCAACACAGTGCTGCCGGGCACGCCGCCTGAGAATTACAGGGCTCTGCTGGAGGCAGCGCGAGAGAACTGACCACCGTCGAGGGCGACAGCACACATGATTGCCGCCGGTGAGGAGCTAGCGGGACCTGAGCGAGCGGGTGTTGGGGGGCGGGACCCGCGACGCCACGCCTTCTGGGGCCGGATCTACGGGCTTCCCCTTTGGTCAACCTCGGGTTGCCCTCCACGGGGAGCGTGGGCTTCAGTAACTTCTCCTGGAGCTACCCGTCCGAGACCTGTGCGAGGGCGACCTGTTCTCTTCCGCTGGCACTGGATGTGGCCTACTTCGTGCCGCTCTAGCACATCGTCTGCACCTGTAAGACTTTGCTTCAGGTTTTTGAACACACGCGGAGCGAGGCTCGCCTCTCGGAGCTGTTCTCGGGGGGACAAGAGAATTCAAGGCTGCTATCCGGGCTCTGTGGGAGGCTCTGGGAGATCTGCTCACCACCCGCGTGACAACGGCGCAGAGGCGGGAGGCACCTTTTCGCCCTTGAGGACTTGCGGGCCGTGGTCGCATCCTGGATAATCACCAGTGGCAGGGGCAAGGAGACCTGCAGAGGGCTGAGGCGACGGGGCAGTCGCCTAGAGGTGTTCATATGTGTTACAAGCCCGCTACTCCTAGGGGGATTCTCTTGAGAAGGTACACTAAGGGCTCAAGTTCAGCAAGGATCTGCCTTTTGTTTGTCTGTCTTCTTCTTGTATCATCTCCGCGGGCGGTAATAGCGGAGGAGGGCGACGGGGCCAGAGAGTTCGTGGTGGCTGCCCTCCAAACCCAGCTTCGCTGGTGGGTGTCGGCGGACGACTTTGCCCAGCACATGGCTAGCCGCGTAGAAGCGGCGATGGTCCACAGGCCGGATCTATTGGTCTTCCCCGAGGACCTTGGCACTCCACTGGTGGCTCTGGGAGATCTGGAAGCCCTTGAGAAGGCGCGGAGCCTGCCGGAGGCGATCCAAGGCGTTGCCGCACGCCATGCGGAGGAAGTGGCAGCGGTTGTAGCCCAGCACAAGGTCTCGATCCAGCGGGCCCTATGGTTGATCAAGAGCGACGTGATCATGAGGACCTATGTCGAGACCTTTTCTGACCTGGCCAGAAGGCACAAGGTATTCATCGCGGCCGGTTCGACGCCCATGGTGTTCGCTGACAAGGCGGGCGATGCGTTCAACACGGCCTGTGTGTTCGATCCCGAGGGCCAGATGCAGGTTGTGGGCCGGAAGGTGCACCTGGTGAACATTGAGCAAGCAGAGGGCCTCGACCTGTCGCCCGGCACGATCGAAAGCTACAAGGTTTTCCAGACGCCCAAGGCGGTTGTGGGGTGTATCATCTGCGCCGACGGATGGGACCCGGAGATTGCCAAGGCACTGGTGAAGCAGGGCGCGCAGGTGCTCTTGCAGGTATCGGCCAATCCCGAGGTATGGAGTGCGGGGACACGGGAGGGCTGGAAGAACAGCCTTTTCAGCCGAGTGCAGGAGCTGAAAAGGTGGGGAGTGTGCGTGATGGGCGTAGGCAATCTACTCGGGCTGCCCTTTCAGGGACAGTCTGCCCTAGTCGGGCCGAAGGAATGGACGCCGGACGGGAGCGGGTTTTTGGTGGAGGCCACGAGTCCCACGGAAGAGGAGGTAGTCGTGGGCACGCTGGATCTGTCGCGCGTGGGAGGTGAGCAGTAGGGGTTCAGGGTAGGGCGCTCGCCACGAAGTTACGGAGTATCTGAAGACCTACGCGCTGGCTCTTCTCGGGGTGGAATTGGGTTGCGAAGACGTTCTCACTGCGCACGGCGCTGGGGAATTCGTAGCCATAGTCCGTAACGGTGGCGATGAGGTTTTTGTCGTGGGGCTGAACGTGATAGGAGTGAACAAAGTAGACCCAGGCGCCATCGGGCACGCCTGCTAGTTGGGGAGCATCCTGGGTGCGGCGGATCTGATTCCAACCGATCTGCGGGATTTTGAGGCTGTGCCGGAAGCGCAGAACGCGGCCGCGGAAGAGGCTGAGGCCTTTCTCGCGGCCTCCTTCCTCGCTTTCCTCGAAGAGGACCTGCAGGCCCAGGCAGATGCCCAGGAAGGGCTTGCCGGTTTCGATGGCGTCAACAACGGGGCGCGCCAGACCACTCTCGCGCAAGTTCCTCATGCAATCGTCAAAGGCCCCAACGCCAGGGAGGATTACTGCTGAAGCGGCTCGCACCTCGGCGGGATCCGAGGTCAACCTGGCTTCTGCTCCGATGAAGCGCAGCGCCTTCTCGACACTGCCGAGGTTGCCCATACCGTAGTCCACAATCGCGACCATGTGTGCACCTACTCGAAGCCCGCTGTTGGCCAAGAAGAGGAGGACGTAAGGACGTCCCTCCCAACAAAGGCAGCCGGTTCTTGCCAGCGGTGAGGTTTTAGGATAATCCCAATCCTGCCGGAAGGCAACGGGGCGAAGCTTTCCGTCGGAGGGGGATGGGTGCTACCATAGAGACAGTGGGCATCCTTGGTAAGGGACGGTAAGGGACATCGAGGCCTTTTCTCCCCTCCCTTGCGCCGCTGCGAGCTGGCGGGGCGAGGGATTGGTTCGTATAGCGGCTCCAAAGGGGGCGCGCGGGCACAGGCTGGAGTGATTGACCTATGACACCTATGACCCTTGCGGCAATTTTTCTCCTGAATACGGTTTCGGTCGCATCCGAACCGGCGGGCCTCACTGAGGCCACGGTGACGGTTGGCGACCTCTGCGTCGGGTGGAGTACCCACCGTGGGATGACGGTGGAGTACCGGGGTGCAAGAGCCTTCGACGCCTATCCCGGCGAGTTCACTCTCCACGATAAGGCCTGGAAGAAGTCCTTCTACAGCTCCCACCGTGGAGGGGCGCGAGCCACCCTCTCCAAGCGTGGCGGCGCTAGGGTCCTGGACATCGCGGACGACGCCGAACACTTCGCCTATCGCAAGACCGTAACCGTCGGCCCGGACGCGCGGCTGGTGCAGGAGTTTCAGTACATGCAGAAGGATTTGGACGACGCGGCGCTGCAGCTTGGCTGGCGGCCGGTTGTGGCCTGGCTAGAGGGAGCCGCCTATCGCGTGGTGGCTGGAGGCAAGGAGGAACGCGGCCACCTGGGCGCTGGCTGGAGCGGGCGGGATGTACTGTGGAGCGGCATTACGGAGCTGGAGTTTACGTCGGCTTTCGGTTCGTGGCGAATGCGAACGACCCACCCGATGATTCTGTATGATTACCGCAAGCGAGGGGAGTTCTGGTTGGGCTGGGATACGGCG
>JAKORR010000806.1 GCA_029777735.1 Armatimonadota bacterium
GATGATCAGCGCACCGACCTTCTCGTGGCTCGCCATGGCCTCGCAGGCAGCCACTTCCAGCTCGCCCACGCGGTTGAAGATCTCAGCTACCAGGTCGGGTTGGTCATACAGCGCGTAGGAGAAGGGAACATAACCCATAATCCACATGGGATTTTCCAGCATGCCGCCGGGCGTCGAGCCGGTGATGGTCATGCCCTCCGGCAAGTGTCTGGCGACGATCTCGATGTCGGAGTAGTCGATATCTTCGGGCCTGGGCCAGGGATAACGCTCGAAGTCCTTCCAGCTCTCGATGGCACCACGCGATTCGTCCTGCCAGGTGCGCTGGACGTGTGGATAGAGCGCCGTGTCGTGGCCTGCCACGAACCTGCGCTGGAAGGGAATCCCACAGTAGACCGTGATATGGTCATAGCCCAGCCCCGCCAGGCACCGCAGCCGACTTTTCCAGTGTTCCTCAACCGCACGGTCGTCGGGGGTGCCTGGCGGCACCAGGGGCTCCTCAAGCACCTGCTCGACGATCTCGGCGTCCAGGAACAGCTCAATAAAGGGTACCCGGTCGGGCTCACCCCGTCGCAGAGCCATTAGGAACTGCAAGGCGTCAGGCTCGCGCTTGATGGAGAGCTGGCGCATTCACGTTCGCCTCCCTTGGTCCTACGCGGATTAGCTCCTAACCCGGCCCACGGCTGTTAGGTAAGTGACGATTTGTTGCTCGCCATCCAGACCGAAGAGTCTGGCAACCTCATCATCGAAGAAGGCTCCCACATTGACACTTCCCAGCCCCAGCGCCGTGGCAGCCAACTGCGCATGGGCCCCGAGGTGCCCCGCATCCATGTAGATGTAGCGATAGGCCCGATCAGAGTACTTCCAGGCCGATCGGGCCACCACTGCGCACCAGACTAGCACTACCGACGCTCGCGCCAGGAAGCCCTGGTGTAACGCTGCAGCCGCAATCTCGCCCGCGAAGCTACCCTCAGCCAGCACACAAAGGCGGTGATCTGGAACCTCGTAGAAGGCCAGGCAGGGCTGTACACCCTCTACAGCATTCACCACGAGGTAGGTGTCGTTGGGATACAGAGCCCCGGCAGAGGCGGCCGCCCGAGCGGAGTAGCCCTCCTGCCTGCTCGTAATGCCTGTGACCGCCCAGAGGAGCTGTGACAACTGCTGGAGCGAAAGCGCCTCGCCGGTAAACTCTCGCTGCGAACGCCGGCGCGCGATAGCCTCCCACAATCCAAGGCCACCTGCGAGCTCTGGCTCAGGGAGCTGCACACGAGGCAGGGAAGCTGCGTAGACCGTGACCGGAGGGGCTGGACTCACGCTTAGGCCTCGGCCGGCGCCGCGTGTCGGGTGGTACTTGGTCAACTCGTGGTAGCAAAGCCCAATGGGCCGGTCGGGAAACTGGTGGGAAAACCGCATCGCCTTGTCCTCCTTGTCGGGACAGCTTCGCCCACAGACGCCGGGACGCCCTGCAAGCGCCTCCGTTGCCGCCGGTCACACCGCGCGACCCTTGAAGCCCCAAAGGTAACCTTCTTCGGCCCGAACTGCCACGAGACGGCCGATCAGCCTGGCGTCACCAGGGAAGAGCATCAGTTTGTGCTGGCGAGTGCGTCCGCGGACCAAATTGGGACACCTCTCGTCCAAGCATTCCACTAATACCTCAAAACTCTCTCCTACATGCGATCTATTAATGTCACATGCCACGCGATTCTGTAGCTCTACAAGGGCCTTCAGCCGTTGCTGCTTTTCCACCTCGGGCACCTTGTTAGGCATCTCCGCCGCCCGCGTGCCCGGCCGGTCGCTGTAGCGGAACATGAAGGCTTGGTCGAACCGCAATGCCTCAACGGCGCGCAACGTGTTCTCGAACTGCCGGGCACTCTCGCCCGGGAAGCCTACCATCAGATCGGTCGTCACGGCCAGACCCGGAACCAGCTCGCGCCCCAGGTCAACGATGCGCCGGTAGCTGTCCAGCGTATAGCCACGGCCCATGTTCCGCAGCACTTCGTCGTCACCCGCCTGCAGCGGCAGGTGCAAGTGCTCACAGACCTTGCTGAGCCTTGCCATCGCCCGTAGCAGCTTTTCAGAGCAGTCCTTGGGATGCGAGGTCGTGAAGCGTATCCGCCACAGGCTCTCTACACTATCGATCTGTGTCAGCAAGTCGGGAAAGTCCACAGAGCGCCCTAGATTCCGCCCATAGCTGTTCACATTCTGGCCCAGTAGCATGACCTCGCGATAGCCAGCTGCAACGGTCTCTCTCACCTCGCGCAGCACCTCTTCCGGCTTGCGGCTGACCTCGCGCCCGCGGGCGTAGGGCACTATGCAGTAGGTGCAGAAGTTGTTGCAGCCGTACGTGATATTGACAAAGGCCGAGACGCCTGGACAGCGCCTCACGGGCAGGGCGTCGGGTATGAGTTCCTTGGTATCCCGCAGAATCACAGGGCCTTGGCCGGCGCGCGCTTGCTCTAGGGCCTGGACAAATTGTGCGATGTTGCGCGGTCCCAAAATGATATCAACGTGGTCGAAACGGTCGGCGATCTTGTCGCCCATGATCTGGGCCATGCAGCCGCAGACAGCAACGACCAGCCATGGTCGACACCGTTTGAGGCGTCGCAGCTCGCCCAGCCGCGAGAAGACCTTCGTATGGGGCTTCTCGCGAACCGAGCACGTGTTAAGCACCACGACATCAGCGTTCTCCGCCCTATCAGCGGGCATGAAGCCCAGTGTCTCGAATTGACCTGCCAGAGTCTCTGAATCGCGCACGTTCATCTGGCAGCCATAGGTCTCGATGTAGTAGCGCTCCATGGCATGGTGAAGTATACCATTGCGTCGATATGGAAAAAACGCCGCCGCTGTCGGCTGATTCCTGCTGAACTCCACTGTTTTGCTCCTGCACACCAAATAGGTGCTTGCGGGTGCGGGACGCACGCCGTACGATAGCGGCAAAGGCGGGTGCCGCAGGCCCGGTTCCTTAGCCGTATTACCCTGCAAGCAGGAGCGAGACAGCCATGGCCGATAAGCTGCGACTCGGAGTGTTGGTGTCAGGCAGCGGAACGAATCTGCAGAGTATCATCAACGCTTGCGAAGCAGGCAAAATCGACGCCGAGGTGGCCGTGGTCATCAGCAACAGAGCGGAGGCCTTCGGCCTGGAGCGGGCCCGCAAGCATGGGATACCCGCCCTCCATATACCCGTCGGGCGCAATGAGACGCCCGAGTACGAGATAGCGGACCGGGAGCAGACGCGCGCCCTGCGAGACCACGGCGTGGGGCTGGTGTGCATGGCGGGCTACCTGCGCAAGGCTGGCCCCAGCGTGCTCGAAACCTTCGCCGGCGCAGTAATGAACATTCACCCGGCGCTGCTGCCGGCCTTCCCGGGCGTGAAGGTACAGTGGGCGGCTGTCGAGTACGGCGTGCGCATCTCGGGGTGCACCGTCCACTTCGCTGACCCGGAGTTCGACCGCGGGCCCATCATCATCCAAGCCGCCGTGCCGGTGCTGCAGGAGGATGACGGCGAGGCGTTGGCCAAGCGAATCCTACAGTGCGAGCACCGTATCTACCCGCAGGCAATCCAGTGGTTCGTGGCAGGAAGGCTGAGCCTAGACGGTCGCCACGTGTTCGTGGACGACGCACGCGCCGGCTCCTGGAGGGACGGCGCGCTCTTCTCGCCAGCTCTTGAGCTTGACCTATGACCCACGTAGTTCTCTAACCAGCCGCCTGAATGTACTGCCTCAGCATTTTCGCTTCGTGGGGCAGCAGTTCGTCCGCAGGCAGGAAGTTGATGTACTCGCCGCTCAGGTGTCCCTGGAAGTGGATGGTAGCCAGCAGGCGCACCATCTCGTCGTGCGGGATGTCACCTTCGCCCATCCTGGCCAGTTCCCAGCTGCCCTGATCGCCGTCCTTAGGCCTCACGCCGTCATGTACATGGCAGTGATGCACATAGTCTTTGACGGCCGCAAAGGCAACATCTATCGACTGTGAGTGGCGGAAAGGATGCATAACGTCCCAGCAGATGCCTACTCCCTCGACGCCTGCCATCTTCACGGTGGCCGCACACCAATCGGCCCTTGAGTAGTCGTCGTGAGTTTCCAAACACAGCCACACGCCGCCTTTGGTCGCGTAAGGCCCGACCTCGGCCAGGGCCTCGGCGACTCTCTTCTGCGCATCTTCCCGGCTCATGCCTTGTGGCGTTCCGCCACCGAAAACGCGCAGGTTGGGACAGCCCACGTCCGCCGCCAGGTCCACGAACCTGCGCGTAAGGTCCACACTTTCCTGCCACTCATCGCGGCTAGCCTTGGCGTAAGTGCGGGACGTGGCGATGCAGCTCATCTCAATACCCATGTCGGCGAACTGGCTCCTAATCTCGGCTCGTTGCTTCTTGGTAGAGGCAATCTCCACACCGTGCTTCTGGTTGGCTTCGGCGCGCGGTTCAACCCCGTCGTAGCCATAGCGGACGGCCGCCGTCAGCACCTGGTTGAGATCCCAGTCAGGACAGACCCAGGTCATGAAGCTGATCTTCATCGCTTTTTCCTCCTGCGGGAATCCTCTGAAGGTTGTATACTCTGTCTTCGTGCGTGGCACGGTCCATTCCCGGCGCTCTTGTTTCACCCTCGTGGACTGACCGTGGTCGGGAAGGCCTTCGGGTCTGAGAGCCGAAGGTACCTCCTAGTATCGAGCCGTGTCGGGGAATCAGAATAACACGACTGCGCGGCGTGCTCCAGTAGGCAGATGAAGGGAGACGGTGGTGTCCCGCGGGACGCTGTGAACGATGGCTGACGATGCACTTATCCTTGCTTTGAGCGAAATCGATCCGCCGGTGGCCTATGCCGGGGAGCGAGAGCAGTGGACGGTGCGGCTCGCAGGACTCGACCTACCGGCTGGTGGCCGGGTGAAGCTGCAGCTTAGCGGCGGACGCGGCAACGACGCTGATTGGGAGCCGCCCCAGGTCGAGAACCCGGCGGGCGATGCCTATGTGTCGGCACGCGCCTCCAACGGCGTCACCTTGTCATTGGGCGTGACCACCTGGGATCCCGATCGCGAATCGGCCGTTGAGATCACTGTGGCCGGTCTGGGCCTGCCGCCGGACGAGGTTCTGACCGTGGTTCTCGGCGACCGCTCGGGCGGCGGCGGCGGAATACAGCCGCAGACTTTCAGCCAGCGCTGCAAGCCTCTGTTCGTGCTCGTGGACCGTGGCAACGGTCAGTGGATCAAGGCAGCCAATCCGCCGGTGCTTGAGGTGAGAGGCGGTCCCCCAGACACAATCCGACTGATCGTGCCGAGCACGCTTCGGGCGGACGAGCACTTCGACGGGCTGATCAGGATCGAGGACACCTATGGCAACCTGGCAAATTACTACGAGGGACACCTCCAGCTCGCCAGCGAGGGTGGCAGGCTGAAACTACCCAGCCCCGTCACGCTGTCGGAGGCCGATGGCTGTCTATACCAAGTCCGGGACCTACACCTACGCGAACCCGCCGACGGCTTCCGTCTTCGGGTCCGCGAGCCCAACCAGGGGAAGCGCGTGCGAAGCAACCCTGTCTGTGTCCTTGACGACGATTACCCCTACAACCTGTACTGGGGCGTCCTGCACGGCCACACGAACCATTCCGACGGCATCGGTACACCCGAGGAGTACTTCGCTTATGCGCGCGACGTCAGCCGCTTGGACTTCGGTGCGCTGGGGGACCACGACCACACCTGGGAAACGTCCGACGAGATGTGGCGCCATTCCCAGGAGGTCACGGCACGGTTCAACGAGCCTAATCGCTTCGTGACCCTCCTCGGGTATGAATGGGCCAAGTGGCGGCGCAACGGGGACGGCGACCGCTGTGTCTACTACCTCGACGACAACCAGCCAATGTACCGCAGCGACGATGGCCACTATCCGCGTCCGTGGAACCTGTTCGCAGCCCTCCACGAAGCCCACCAGGGCCGGGCGTTAGTTATTCCCCACCACACCGCGAACAAGGGCAACTTCTGTGACTTCAGTCGCCACGACCCGTTGCATGAGCGTCTTATCGAGATTTACTCCGTCTGGGGGAGCAGCGAGTGCTCTGTGCACGACGGCAATCCCTTCCCGACGCGCCCGCCGAACCTGCCCGAGGGCGGCGAGGTCCCAAACGTACCCTTGGACGCGGGCGAGGAGCCGGTGGGTTTCGTGCAGCGTGCGCTATCACTGGGTTGGCGGGTGGGCTTTACCGCTGGCGGCGACGACCACCACGGCCATCCGGGCGACCCAGTGCGCACCGGCCCGGAACCCTTCCGGTATCGCGACGGACTGTTGGGTCTCTGGGCCTCCGATCTGACCCGTGAGGCTATCTGGGAAGCCCTGTGGCACCGGCGGACCGTAGCCGCCACCGGGGCCAGAATCATCCTTGGCTGGGCGCTCAGTGGCTACTTCATGGGCAGCGAGGTCCCTGTGGATCCCGGCGATGCCCTAGTAATGCAGCGCGAGATAGTCGTTGACGCCTACGCAGAAGAACGGATCCTGGCGATTGAAATTCTGCGCAACAACGAGGTGGTGCACCGGACGCGAACGACGTCCGACCAGGCCGTGGTTCACTGGGCCGACGAGGACCCGCTAGACCTGATAGCCTTGCGGCCTGATGCGTCGCGGGCAGCCTTCGTCTTCTACTATGTGCGGCTGCTTCAGGCCGACGGAGAGATGGCCTGGGCCAGCCCCATATGGTTAGAGTTGCGAGAGTAGGCTCGGCAGCGCCTGAGGAGGCCACCGGTTCGGCGCCGGAAGAAGGTCGGGGGCCTGGGGAGGCGGAAACACGCTCCGCTACAAACCTCTCGTGGCAAAGGGACCTGTGTGGCGGCGGGTAGCGCTTTTGACGGCGCGGATCACGCAGAACGGCGTGGGGGAACAAAAAGCAGGCTCACCGAGCGTCGCGTCATGAGCGCCGGAGCGCCCCAGCGGGCTGTAAGGGCCGTATCCTTGCCGAAGACCAACCATAAGTCTGTGAGGCGCTGGATAACCTAGACAAATCGAGGTGCAAGCCATGTCCGAAGAGAAGCTAAAGATAGGCGTGATGGTACACGTGCACACCACTCCCGAGGAAGCCATTGCCAAGGTGGCATCCTTGGGGCTTGAGACCTGCCAGGTGGGCTGGCCCCCGAACAGCACACTGGAGAGAGCGCAGGAGCTCAAGCAGGCCGCCGACGCCCACGACATCATCATCACGACGCTCTGGGCAAGCCTGCCCGGCCCGGCCGTGTGGAACTTTACCGAGGGCCCCATCACCATTGGTCTGGTGCCGCCCGAGTATCGCACCGCACGCGTGGAGACGCTGAAGCAGGCCGCACGTGTCGCCGGAGCGATCGGCGTCCAGTCTATCACCACGCACGTCGGCTTCATACCGGAGTTCCCCGGCGATCCGCTGTATGAGGCCACCGTAGAGGCGCTCAAACAGGTTGCCCAGGCCTGTCTGGATGAAGGCATCGAGTTCTGGTTCGAGACTGGCCAAGAAACGCCAATAACTCTGCTGCGGACGATACAGGACGTTGGCACAGATAACCTCGGCATCAACCTTGACCCGGCTAACCTGCTCATGTACGGCAAAGCCAATCCGGTCGAC
>JAKORR010000807.1 GCA_029777735.1 Armatimonadota bacterium
CACCGCCGCCATAAGCTCGTCTACTTCCTCATCTGTCATGGTCCGGTCCGGAGCCCGCCACGCTACGTGAAAGGCGATGGACCGGCGGCCAGGTCCGAAACGCGTGGCATCGGTGAAAACGTCAAAGACCGCTATCCTCTCGAGGTACTGACCTGCGGCCCCGCGGATCAGCGCTTCCAGTGCCGCCGCCGAGTGCGCGTCATCGTCCGGCACCACCACGGCTATATCGCGCCTCGCCGCCGGGAAGTGGGGCCACGACACATGCTGCGTATGCCGCCCTGCAGCGGCTAGAATAGGCTCTAGATTGAGCTCGAAGGCAAACACGTCCCGGCGCAGGTCGAAGGCCTCAGCCACGACAGGTGCCACTTGTCCAACCAGCCCAAGTACCTCATCACCTAGAAGAACCTCAGCACACTGCCCGGGGTGAAAGGTGGGATGCATGGCTCTCCGCCAGGCGAATTCAAGCCCCAGCACGGCGCCAAGCTGCTCCACGATCCCCTTAACCCAGAAGAAGTCCAGTGACGTTTCAGGGACGTTCCACTCGGCCGTATAGGGATTGCCCATCAGAACGCCTGCGACGTGCTTGGGTTCCTCCGGCAACTCCGCATTGTCTGTAGGCACGTACACGGGGTTGATCTCGAACAGCGTCACGTCCTCCACACCCTGATTCTGATTGGCCGTGCACGCGCCTAGCATGGCCGGTAACAGCGTGGTGCGCATCAGGGAAGCGTCCGTGGTCATCGGGTTGGCCAGACGCAGGGCCCTGCGCTCGGGTGCATCTTCGGGCAGGCCCAAGCGGTCCAGATCGGCTGGATCCATCTGCGAAAAGCTGATCATCTCGCTCAGCCCACACTCACGCATGACCTCGCGCACGCGCCTTTCAAGCCGCTGCCTGGGCGTCAGGCGCCCAGACCGCGTCAGCTTGCCGGGTATGGTCATTGGAATGCTCTCGTAGCCTTGAACGATCGCCACTTCTTCGATCAGATCTACCTCGCGTTCGACATCGGCCCGAAAGGTGGGCACGAGCACACGAAGCCTGCGCTCGCCGCCGGCCTCTCCCTCGCACGCCTGCACCTGCATGCCCAGCCGCTCGAGGCAGTTGGTCATGGTTGCCTCGTCAATGTCGGCTCCCAATAACGCCCTGCAGCGCGACGGCCGCAGGTCCACGAGTCTAGGCTCGAATTCGCGCATCTTGACATCCAGCGCTGGACCCTCAATCTCACCCCAAGCCGTCTGGAGAATCAGCTCTGCAGCACGTGCCAGGGCTGGCAGTGTCAGATTCGGGTCCACAAACCGCTCGAAGCGGTAGGACGCTTCGGTGCTAAGGCCTAGCCGCAAGGACGTACGCCGGATAGTCGTTGCGTCAAAGTGCGCTGATTCGAGCAATACGCGCGTCGTAGCATCGTTCATCTCGGTATTGACGCCCCCCATGACGCCCGCCAACGCAATGGCCTGCTCCGGGTCAGCAATAACCAAGTCCTCCGGGCCGAGCACTCGCTCTTGCCCGTCGATCGTAACTAACCGCTCGTTTGGGGCGGCCATCCGCACGATCACGTGCCTGTCGGTGATGAGTCTGCAGTCGAAGGCATGCAGTGGCTGGCCTACCTCCCACGTCACATAGTTCGTACAGTCCACCACGTTGTTGATCGTCCTCACACCCGCGGCCAACAGGCGGTGCTGGAGCCAGTCGGGAGACGGCATGACCTGCACGCCGTCGACGAGCAGCGCCGAGTATCGAGGGCAAGCGTCGGACGTTTGGATCTCCACGGTGACGTCCTTGAAGGATACCTGCGGCGTCCCGGCGATTGGCTCCTCAGTCTCCGGCAAGACATAGATAGGAGGCCGCCATTGCAAGCCCAGCAGCGCCGCGGCTTGGCGCGCCACGCCAACCATGCTCAGCAGGTCGCCACGGTTAGCCGTGACCTTCGTCACTAGCACCAAGTCCTCCGCTGCGCCGTCCTCGCTGCGCCAGGCTTGGATCTCCTCGACTTCCAGGCCTCCCATGGTGAGGACGTGGGCCAGCTCCTCAGGCTCAGGCGTCTCGGGTAGCAGCTCCTTCAGCCAGGAATAGGGAACGCGCATCTTGCACCTCCAGAGTCGTTGGCAACCAAGTGTCCGGCACCGCCATCAGAACTGTTGCAGAAACCGCATGTCGCCGGTATACAATAGGCGGATGTCGTCAATGCCGTAGCGCAACATGGCCAGCCGATCTACGCCACCGCCGAAGGCCCAGCCCGTGTATTTCTCCGGGTCGTAGCCAACGTTGCACAGCACGTTCGGGTCTACCATGCCCGCTCCCCAGATCTCTAACCAACCTGTGTTCTTGCATACCCGACAACCCGCGCCCTTGCACAGCAGGCAGGTTAGTGCCACTTCGGCGCTAGGTTCCGTGAAGGGAAAGAAGTCGGGCCGAAAGCGCACCTTCATGTCCTCGCCAAACAGCTCGCGCACGAACAGCGCCATCGTACCCTTCAGGTCGGCAAAGGTGATGCCCTCGTCTACGAGCAGCCCCTCAAGTTGGTAGAAGGTATGCGAGTGGGTAGCGTCCACGGTGTCGCGACGAAAGCAACGCCCGGGAACGATGATGCGCACCGGCGGCTCTTGCTTCTCCATTGACCGTATCTGGACAGTGGACGTCTGGCTCCGCAGCAGGATGTTGTTGCTCACGTAAAAGGTCATCTGCTCATCCATCGCCGGATGCCACTCGGGATAGTTGAGGGCCGGGAAGCTGTAGTAATGGGTCTCGATTTCAGGACCCTCGGCTACCTGGAAACCCAGGCCCAGGAGCACATCGATCATCTCGTCGAGAATAGCCAGCAGCGGGTGCCTGCGGCCAATACGCGGCGCTCGGCCGGGCAGAGTCACGTCTACGCGCTCGGCCATCAGGACCGCGTCACTGGCCACGGCCTCCAGTTCCCTCTGCCGCTTCTCCAGTAGCGCCTCGATGCGACCTCGTGTGCGGTTGAGGATTTGCCCCATTTCGCGACGCTCGTCCTCGCTCAGGTCAGCCATTTGCCTAGAGAGAGCACGCAGTCGACTCTTACGGCCCAGGTACCTTACCCTGACACGTTCGAGAGCTTCTAGGTCCTGCGCTGCGGCGATTTCACGCGTCGCCTCATCACCGAGTGCCTCGATCTCGTAGACCATGGACTCTACCTCCTAGAAGTCTTGTCGGCTGCCTCTGGCGCCTACGACTCGCTTCCTTAAGGACCGTGCAGACCGCAACAAACCGCCCAAAAGAGAACCCCCGGCTCATCGCAGGGACAAGCCGGGGGCTGCAAAGGACCGAATCCGGGCTGAGCATAACCACCCTGCGGGTGGCAAGTTCCCCCTATAACGGTGAGGCTTCCGGCTCGGCCTAGTTGGAGCCCCCGTGGCAACTCCGTTCAGCCTGCGGCTCCAGAGCGAACTTCAGCAGTACGCAGATGAGGGACGCTCTCAGCCTAGGGCGTCCCCGCTCTGTCATCCCGCCCTCTGCCTACTTTTCTCCTTCTCAGCCTTTACGTGTGCTGTTTATCTAATTGTCGCGTAATCTCGTACAGGCATATGCCTGCCGCGATGGCCGCGTTCAGACTCTCTACCTTCCCGCGGCGAGGTATCGTCACCAAACCTTGAGCCCGCTGTTCGGCCTCCAGCGGCAGCCCGTGGGCTTCGCTGCCCACCAAGAACGTCACCGGCCCGCAGAGATCCAGACTTTCCGGAGTAACGCCTCCGTCCGACACACCCGCCAGCACCGAGACTTTCTCGGACTCGGTCCACCGCCAGAAGCCCTCGGGGCTAACCTTGGCCAGCGGTAGTCGGAAGATCGCCCCGGCTGTCGCCCTGACCGTCTTTGGGTCAAAGAAGTCCACACAGTCACCTACAGCAACAAGTGCCAGAGCGCCCAGAAACTCAGCCGTCCGCACCAGTGTCCCTAGATTGCCCGGGTCTCTCAGTTCCCAGGCCGCAACCACCAAGTGCGAAGGTCCGGGCCTTAGTTCCGCCATTTCGCGAGTTGCGCAGATCGCGGCGATCGCAACGCCCGACGGCGTTTTCTCGGCCGATAGGGCAGAAAAGGCCCGTGGGCTCATCTCGTAGCACGGCCAATCGCCGGAACGCAAGCGTTCAGCAATGGCCTTGGCGCCCGGGCCAAGCAAGTCGGTGCAGACGGCAGCGGCCAGGATGGGCCACCCTGCGTCCAGCGCCTCGCCAATGAGCCGACCGCCCTCGGCGAGGAACACTCCCTGTTCTCGTCGACCCTTGACCGTCTGCAGCACCCGAAAGCGCTTGACGTACTGGTTGTAAGGGCTGTCGATGATCTCCAAGCCTGTCTCTCAACCGCCTGAACAGCGAGCCGAGCAAGGTCGGCTCTGGCGCCGCGCCTAGGCCATAGCCGTGACCTTGCCCAAGGCCTTCCGGGCGACCTCGATCAGTCCGCTGAAGGCCTCAGGGTCTTCCATGACCATATGTGCCATGACCTTGCGATCCAGCGTTACTCCGGCCCTGCGCAGGCCGTTCATGAACTCGCTATACTTCAGGCCCTCGGCCCGCACGGCCGCAGAAATCCTAGTGATCCAGAGCCGGCGGAAGTCACGCTTGCGCAGTCGCCTATCCCTATAGGCATTCACCCCAGCTCGCAGGACGTTTTCTCGGCCAACTCGGTACCAGATGCTGCGCTTACCCCAGTAGCCTTTGGCGAGCTTCAGCACTGCCTTGTGCCTTCGCCTGCGATGCGGTCCGCTCTTGACTCTCGGCATTACCTGTCACCTCAACCTACCTGCCCACGTAGGGCAAGCACCTCATCATTTGACGTTTGTACCCGCCTGCCAACTCAGCGTCGCCGCTCAGGCGCCGCTTGCGCCTGGAGCTCTTACCGCTGCGCAGATGGCTCATGCCTGTGGGCTTGTGCATCAACTTGCCTGTGCCTGTCAGCTTGAAGCGCTTGGTCGTCGCTCTGCGCGTCTTCATCTTTGGCATAACTTCTCACTCCGTGTCTTCCAGATCGCAAACATAAAAACCGCTGCCCAGGCCGCGCCTGGGCTGCGAGTGCTTTCGCTGGCCCTTCGTTCTAACAAGCCCCGGGGCTGGCCGCCTAGGTAGGCGTGCTCTCCTCGGCCTCCTCCGCGAACTCGTCGACCACGTCGGAGCTTCCCTCTTCCTCCCTCTGCCCCATCATTTGCTCTTCTAGGTCTGTGCCCAGGTGCTCCTCGTCCAAGCCACCCTCTTCGCCCTCAGTCGCCGCCTGGCCGCCCTTCCTCTTGCTCGACTTGCGGGCTTGGAGCTCGGCCAGAACTTCAGGCCGCGGCTCGAGGACCAAGATCATCTGTCGTCCCTCCATGCGGGGCGGCTGTACCACCTGGGCTATGTCGGCCAAGCCATCGATGAATCGCTCCAACTGTCGCTCGCCGATCTCACGATGCCGCAGCTCGGGTCCGCGGAAGATGACGTTGAACTTGACCTTGTCTCCCTTCAGCAGAAAGCGACGGGCGTTGCGCAGCTTGAAGTCAATGTCGTGGTCATCGGTATTCGGCCTGACCCGAACGCTTTTGACCTCAACCTGTCGCGTGTGCTTATGACCCTCGCGTGACTTCTTCTGCTGCTCGTAGCGGAACTTCCCCCAGTCCATGATCCGGCACACTGGGGGAGTTGCCTGGGGCGCCACCTCGATAAGATCTAACCCTCGGGCCTCTGCCTCGGACAAGGCCTGCTGCAGAGACAACACACCTAGTTGCTGACCCTCGGGGTCAATGACACGCACCTCCCGCGCACGAATCCGCTCATTGACCCGATACCGCTTTGTCTCGATCGGACTTCACTCCCTACGGTCGGCATCTGCCCTACGCGTTCTGACAGCTTAACGGCAGAAGAATACCAAACCCGTGCGGCTAGTGTCAAGGAGGTTCTATACACGGGAGTATTCAGTTCCCGCAGGATAGGGTTAGAGAGGGAAAGAGAAGGCGCGGGGAATCTCCTGTGGTAGAGAGAGGAAAAGGGAGGTCCCGCGCCATGTCAGTAGACGCAGCAAGCATAGCAGCACAGGCTAAGAGGGTCAAGGATCGGCTTGGGCGTCGTGAG
>JAKORR010000808.1 GCA_029777735.1 Armatimonadota bacterium
TCCACCAGCGGCGGGATGTCGCTCGCGCCCCACGCCTGCTTCGGCTCGCGCAGGTTCGGGAAGAGCACGAACGGGATGAATCCGTACGGGTTAGGGATGCGCTCCGCGAGCTCGTCGCCCTGCCAGAGCTCGAACGTCTCCGCCGTCCAGTGCTCGGTGACCGTCTCGCCGGCGGCGTCGCAGTACTGCCACGCCACTGCGTCCAGCCGCGACGGGTCGCTGCCGCTCCGCCACGCGTACAGACCCTGCACATCTGGCGCCGTGATGCGGACCGTGCCCTCGGCCGCGTCCCAGGTCACCCGGTAGCAGCCATCGCCGAGGATCGCCGCGTCGAGCTCCGTCTCGTAATCGAGCTGCGCTACGGCGTTGGCCGACTCCACCTCCCGCAGCGCGCGCTCCGCCGCCCGCCCGCGTTCGCGGCCTGCTTCGGTGTCGCCGTCGCGCGCCTCCACCTGGATCGCCTGCCCGTTGAGCAGGTAGCTCGTCACCTTCTCGACGAGCGCCTTCGCGTAGTTGAAGGTCAGCCGCCGCTCGCCGGCCCGCGCCCGCCCGAGCCACTGGCGCCCCTGGTAAAACGCCAGGTTGTCGCAATAGGCGCGCAGCCGCGCCTCGTCCATCTGCTGCAACCGCCTCGGCAGCGGCAGTTGTGCGGGGTCGGCAAGGACAAGCGGCATGGCGAGGCTCCTGAGAGAGGGATGTGCCTCACGCTGTGGCGATGGGAAGGGGATCGCCAAGGGGCTGGTGGCAGGGGGCGGGCGATTCCAGTCCGTTGTTCCTTCGCCAGGACAAGAGGATACTCCACACGCGATAGGCGGCCGGAGCGCCCACGGGAATGCATCTGCGCGTGACACTGAAACTTGCCAGTTCCCTGCTGACCGCAGGTTCGCTTGCGCTCGACTTCCTTGGTGTTTCTGGAGCGCCTTGGATCCCAGTTGCATTTGTGGGATTCCTAATCTACGTGTGCCTAGACTACTGGGAGGAATTTAATAGTCGTCAGGCATTAGCGTTTGAATCCCGAATCGAAGGACAGATCCTTCCGGATGACCAGCTCCTACGTGGCTTGCCAGAGACCAAATGGATCAATGTATTCAAGGATGAGGCGTCTGGGAGGCTCGTATCAATCGTAGGATACATGTACCTCCACGTGCGTAACACCGATTCGTACCAGCACTCGATCAGTGCCGTATACCTCAATCTCTACGGTAGACGCTCCCGCTTCCAGCTGCGCAGGAAGTTGGTTGTAGGATGTGTAGCTCCCCAGCATATAGACAATGCTGATACATGGAAGAAGCCTCAAAATCTGCAGACAAGGGTAGACTGGATTCTACCGGCCGGTGGCCCGACGGAGACGCACAGACTGTTCTTCTCGTCCACGTACGACGCTAAAGCGGAGAATACTCCAAACGCGCCACAGAACTGGGATCTCGACTTGGTTATCGAGGTCGGCGGA
>JAKORR010000809.1 GCA_029777735.1 Armatimonadota bacterium
ATGTGGCGCGATACCGCCGCCGCCTCAGCGGGCCGCTCCTAGACCGCATCGACATCCATATGGAGGTACCGCGGCCACGGGCCGAGGAGCTAATGGGACCAGACGCGGGAGAACCCTCGGAGCGAATCCGGCAGCGCGTCTGCGAAGCCAGGGAGCGCCAGCGTAAGCGCTATGAGGAAACGCCCTTCAGGAAGAACGCCGACCTCACGGCGCGGGCCGTGCGCGAGTTCTGCCCGCTGACAGCCGAGGCCCAAGCGCTTCTGCGTACGGCTATGGATCAGTTTGCACTCAGCGCTCGGGCGCACGACAAGGTGCTCAAGGTTGCCCGTACCATAGCCGACCTAGAAGACTGTGACGACCTGCGCACGGCACATATCGCCGAGGCCATACAGTACCGGATCACCGACCGGCGACTATGGACCGAGATGCACTGAGGCTGTAACGTTGGGTGGGCGCCGCATCCGAAGTGCTCGGTTCGAGTCGCGAGGTTCAGTGACAGGCGCCGACACCTAGAGCTCGCAGTGGCTCCCGTGGGATAGGCCCTTGCAGGGGTAGCGCCATCGACTGTCGTAAGGGACTAGCATCTCATCAGCCTTCTGCGGTCCCCAGCTTCCAGCCGGATAGCCGTACAGGGGGATAGACGCGTCCTCAGAGAACGCCCGGGCTATTGGGTCCACGAAGGCCCAGCACGCCTCGACGGCGTCATTTCGAGCGTAAAGGGTCGCATCTCCCAGCATGCAGTCGAGCAGCAGGCGTTCGTAGGCGCTCGGGAGATACGCATCGGTCAGATCCGAGTAATGGAAGTCCATCGCCACGTCGCGCACCTCAAAGCCGGCCCCCGGCACCTTCATCCCGAAACTCAGAATGATTCCCTCGTCGGGCTGAAGTCTCAGCACAAGCTGGTTGTATCTTACGCCTTCCCGGCAGCTCCTGTCGAAGAGGCAGTGAGGCGTT
Organism: Armatimonadota bacterium; assembly: GCA_029777735.1. Lineage (GTDB taxonomy): Bacteria > Armatimonadota > Zipacnadia > Zipacnadales > FEN-943 > JAKORR01. The sequence goes on from JAKORR010000809.1 coordinate 955, forward strand.
TGGCGGAAGTTCACCACCACTTCTGTCACCCGTACTGGTAGGCGCTTGCCGGTGCGCACGAAGAAAGGCACACCTCCCCAACGCCAGTTATCCAGATACAGCCGCATTGCCACATAGGTCTCGGTCATGGAGGCGGGCGCGACGCCGGGCTCTTCGCGGTAGGCGGCCAGGCGCCCGCCAAGAACCTTGCCCTCCACGTACTGCCCACGCACAACGCAGTCGGAGACCTCCTCGGGTTTCACCGGCCGCAACGCCTGGAACACCTTCACCGTCTCATTGCGTACTGAGGTTGCATCGAACCGTGTCGGCGGCTCCATCGCCACCATCGCCAGCACCTGCAGAAGGTGGTTTTGGAACATGTCGCGTAGTGCCCCAACCCGGTCGTAATAGGCCCCGCGGTTGTTCACACCCGCGTCCTCAGCGGCGGTGATCTGTACGTCGTGGACGTAGTTGCGATTCCACAGTGGTTCGAAGATGCCGTTAGCAAAGCGGAGCACCAGAAGGTTCTGAACGCTCTCCTTGCCCAAGTAGTGGTCGATACGGTAAATCTGGTTCTCGGCAAAGATTTCTTGAAGCTTGCGGTTGAGCGCCTGGGCAGAGGCCAAATCGTAGCCGAAGGGTTTCTCCACTATGACACGCCGCCATGGCCCGCCCTCAGTTTGGCACGTCAGGCCCTGCGCGGCCAGCCCCTCAGCCACCGTCTCATAGAGCACGGGCGGAGTCGCCATGTAGTAAAGATAGTTGCCGCCCATGCCTTGGGCACGATCCAACTCCTCGAGGCGTATTCTGACCTTGGCATATTCCTCGGCGAGACCAGTGTCGATCGGCTGGTAGAAAAGAACGCGAGCGAAGCGCTCCAAGGTCGCCGCGTCGTCCGAGCGGAGTTGGGCATGCCTGCGCACGCCTTCTATCATTCGCTCGCGGAACTCGTCGTCTGTGAGAGGCGTACGGCTGACACCAAGAACCGCAAAGTGATCGGGCAGCAGATCTTGGCAATACAGATCGAAGAGCGCTGGCAGAAGCTTCGTCTGGGTCAAATTGCCGGAAGCACCGAAAATGACCACGCAGCAATCGGCGGGCTTCCTCACCGCGTTCACTCTCCTTGCTCACTTGAAGCGCGCAGCAGGGCAGCGGCCTGGGTATCCAGGAACCATAGGAGCCTACCGGCCACCGGCCGCACGAGCTGCGCCGGGACCGGGTCAGGCCCACTCGGCTCGGCCAGAACGCGCCGCACAATCTTGGCCTTGCCGGAGCCCACGACCAGGAAGACCACGGTTGCGGCAGCGTTGATGACCGGCAGCGTAAGCGTCAGGCGCCAGGCGTTAAGCTTCGCCACGTGCTCGGCAGCGACCCAGCGGCGCTCCTCGTTGAGCAGCGGCGACCCAGGAAAGAGGGAAGCTGTGTGGCCGTCCTCTCCCACCCCCAGAAGCATCAGATCGAAGCGTGGCGTCGGTGAGGAACCTCTTGCACAGTCTGCTTCCGCGCCGAAAAATTCACGCAGCTCCTGTTCGTACTCTTGGGCAGCGTAATGCGGCTCAAGCTCCCCACGAAGGCGATGTACATTCCCAGGCCGCAGCCCAATCCGGTTCAACAGTGTCTCGCGAACCAGCCGGTAATTGCTGTCGGGGCTACGCGGGGAAACGCACCGCTCATCAGCCCAGAAGACATGGACTTGCGCCCATTCATGAGAGGCGAGAATGCCCTGGTCAGCCAGCCGCGTGTAGGTGGCACCAGGCGTAGAGCCGCCCGAGAGCGCGACCGCGAAGCGCCCTCTCGCGCCTATCGCCTGTCGTGCTAAGCGGGCGAACAAGCCGCAAGTCGCCTCAGCCACGGCCTTGGGATCGTCGCAAACCAGCACATCAGGCCTCACGGGCCACCACTCACCTCGCGTGCAGTCGCCGCGCTCCCGGTCGTCACTCTCTACGCTGGACCTCGTGCCCACCGAACTGCTCGCGCAGAACCGCCAGCAGCTTGTCGCCGAAGGGAGCCTCTTCTCGCGAGCGGATGCGGCGCAGCAGAGAGAGCGTAATGACCGGCAAGGACACATTCTGCTCCAGACCCTCCAGGACCGCCCAGCGTCCCTCGCCGGAGTCCGGCACTTGGCCAATCACCTTGTCCAGTGTCGGATCCTGGGCGAGCGACCGCTCGATGAGGTCCAGCAGCCAGGAGCGGATCACGCTTCCGTGCTGCCAGATACGGGCAATCTGGTTCGGGTCCAAGCTGAACTCGGTCTTGGCGTGCAACAGTGCGAAACCCTCGGCGTAGGCTTCCATCATGCCATATTCGATGCCGTTGTGGACCATCTTGGCAAAGTGGCCAGCGCCATGCGTCCCCACGTGTCCCCAGCCCAAGGCGGGTCCCAGGGCCAGCGTCTCGAGCACAGGACATAGGCGCTCGACAGCCTGGGCCTCCCCACCGACCATCATGCTGTAGCCCTCTAACAGACCCCATACGCCCCCGCTGACGCCCACGTCAACGAAGTCGAGACCCTTTGCGCAGAAGAGTGTGGCCCGGCGGATTGTGTCCTTGTAGTAGCTGTTAGCTCCGTCCACCATCATGTCGCCGGGAAGTAGTAGGTCAGCCAGCTTGGTTAGGTGCGTCTCGGTGACGTCACCGGCGGGGAGCATGAGCCAAACGATGCGCGGAGCTGCCAGCCTGTCCACCAGCTCCTCTAGCGACGGCACCGTGTCGGCGCCGTGCTTGGCGATGCGAAGTCTAGGCCCCTCCGAGCGGTTGAAGGCCACCACGCGGTGCCCTCCCTCCAGCAGACGCACGGTCATGCCAAAGCCCATTCGTCCCAGTCCAACGATTCCTAGCTCCATATGGCTACCTCCCATAGTCCGCTGTACTGAGTCCGCACGGTCTCCTTGGGCTCCACGGCGTCAGTGGGCCTCGTAGTTGAGCTCTATCATTGCACTGCCTTCAGTAGTCTAGCGAGGCCCGCCTCCACGTCGCCCTTGAGGTGCAAGCGCAGGAACCGACGCCCCCCGTCCAGCAGTGCCTGCCGGTCGCCCAAAGCCTGCGCTGCCTCAAGCACGCCGAAGGTCATGGAAGAAGCATCTTTGCCAGCTTCGTCGGGGATGGGCACATCCCGAGCGGCATCAGCGGTCAGTTGCAGGAACACGCCGGTGTTACCGTCGCCCTTGTGGAGCTGGCCAGTTGAGTGCAGGAAGCGAGGCCCGTATCCCACGGTGGTCGCCACCCTGTAACGGTCGCGAAGCGCCAAGCGCAGGCGCTGCAGGGCTGCTGTCGTCTCGCGGGTGGGAGGCAGATACGCTTGTAGGGCAATGTAGTCGCCAGGCCGTACGAGTGCGAGAAGATTGGCTAGGGCCTGCTCGGGGCTGCCCACAGGCATGTTGGAGTACGCCACGAGACCCTCATCCTGCGCCGAAGGTTCAAGCTCGGGGAGTCTCCGCGTGCTCTTATATGCGTCTGTGGCGGCTCGGGCTGCCTTTTTCGCCGACTCCACGTTCGGTTGGTTGAAGGGATTGACGCCCATAAGGTGCGCCGCCACAGCCGTCGCCACTTCCCAGCGGAAAAACTCACGCCCAAGGTCGTAGACATCGCCCAGATCGATCTGCACGACCGGTTGGCCCGCCTCTATAAGCTGCCCCACGGCCTCGTCCTGGTTTGCGTCACCATCAAGGCGTAGGTAAACAAATAGCCTGTCATTGCCGTAGGCGGCGAGGTTGAGGGGTGTCTCGCCGTCTACGGGCAGGATGCCCTTGCCCAACTTGCCTGTGCTCTCGGCGATGAGCTGCTCCAGCCAAGCTCCAAAGGCCCCCAAGGCAGGCGATGTGACAAGCGTCAGCTTGTCGCGCCCAGACAGAGTCAGACTCCCGAGCACGGCGCCGAGCCAGAAGCCCGGGTTGTCGCCTGTGACTGGTTCGCAGGAGGCTCGGCACCTGCGCGCCATCCCGCCCGCACGGTACAGCAGCTCCCTTAGGTCCACGCCCACGAGCGCAGCAGCCACCAGGCCGAAGTAGGAGAGGGCCGAGTAACGCCCGCCGATGTTAGGATCGTTGACGAAGCAGCGGCGGAAGCCGTACTGCACAGCCTGCTGAGCAAGCAGGCTGCCTGGGTCGGTGATGGCAACGAAGTGCTCTCCAGCTTGCCCCACCCCTAGCAGCTGCTCTGCCAGGTTGTAGAAATAATTCATAAAGGACAGCGGCTCGACTGTCGTCCCAGACTTGCTGGATACAATGAACAACGTCTCGGCCGGGACAAGCGCGTCGGTGTAGGCCAGGACGGCGCCCGGATCGGTGCTGTCAAGCACCCACAGCCGCAGGAAACCCCGTGCCGACCCAAAGGTCTGGCTGTATAGCTCTGGCGCCAGACTGGATCCACCCATGCCCATGAGCAGCGCTTGGGTGTAGCCAGCCCGCCCCACCTCATCGACGAAGGCTTCGATCTCTGGCACGGCCGACAGCATGTTGAAGGGGCTCTGCAACCAGCCCAGTCGGTTAGCAATGTCCGCTGGATCGTCGGACCATATCCTCCAGTCGATAGCCCATAACCGCTCGACGATGTGGTCTGTGTGCATGCGCTCAAGAGCCGCGTCAACAGTGCCCTCATGGACACCCAGGTAAGCGGTCACTGTGGAATCCACTGATACGGAACCTCCTTGGCTGATCCTGGCGTCCTCTCGCGACAGCTATCCGCCCAGCAGAGTCTTTGCCGTCGCCACCGTGGCCTCGGCCGTCAGACCGAATTTCTCGTATAGAACCTGGTAGGGCGCGCTCGCACCGAAGCGATCCAGGCCGATGACGGCACCGCCGTCACCAACATATCGCTCCCAGCCCAGAGTCACGCCCGCCTCGAGGGCCACCCTAACCCGTATCGAGGTGGGCAGGACGCTCTCGCGGTATTCTTGGGGCTGCTGGTCGAACAGCTCCCAGCTAGGCAATGAGACGACCCTGGTCTTGATGCCCTCTTCTGTCAACTGCGCAGCCGCCTGCAGGGCGATTTCGACCTCTGAGCCGGTACCGAGAAGGATCACATCGGGCACGCCACCACTGGGGTCCCAGAGCACGTAGCCGCCCTTCCGCACTCCCTGGGCCGACCCCATCTCAGGGCAACCCAACACAGGCAGGTTTTGGCGCGTGAACAGCAGCGCCGTAGGCCCACTCGTATTGAGGAGAGCACAGCGCCAAGCCTCGGCCGTCTCGGTGGCGTCCGCCGGACGGATGACGGTCACGTTTGGGATACAGCGTAGGGCCGCGAGGTGCTCCACCGGTTGATGCGTAGGGCCGTCTTCGCCCAAGCCAATGCTATCGTGAGTAAACACGTAGATGACCCGCAAGCCCATGAGCGCGGCCAAGCGTATCGCTGGGCGCATGTAGTCCGAGAAGACGAGAAAGGTGCCAGTGTAGGGAATGATGCCGCCGTGGAGGGCGAGGCCGTTAGCAATGGCACCCATGGCATGCTCGCGGACGCCGAAGTGCAGGTTACGGCCAGCGGGATTATCGGCGCTGAAGTCGCCCGCATCGTCGATAATAGTCTTGTTGCTGGGGGCCAAGTCGGCTGATCCACCCATCAGAGCCGGGATGCGCGCGGCGAGGAAGTTGAGCACCTTTCCCGAGGCGTTGCGCGTCGCCATGGGCTTGGAGCCCACTGGGAACAGCTCATCGAGGCCCTCGTCCCAACCAGGCGGCAACTCACCGTTGAGTTGCGACTCAAGCTGTGCGCTCAGCTGAGGATAGGCCTCGGCATAGGCCTCCAGCTTAAGGCACCACTCCTGCTCGACCCTTCGGCCGCACTCCACGGCCCGGCGCATGTGCTCCAGGGCCTCGTCCGGCACATAGAAGTTAGGCTCCAGGGGCCAGCCCAGCTTCTCCTTGGCCGCCCGCAGGTTGTCTTCGCCCAGCGGCTCGCCATGCACCTTCGCTGTGTTTTCGTTAGGGCTACCGTAGCCGATGATGGTGGTACAGATGACCAGCGAGGGACACCGGGTCTCCGCTCGGGCTCTGTGGATCGCAGCTTCCAAGGCCTCCAGGTCGTTGCC
>JAKORR010000810.1 GCA_029777735.1 Armatimonadota bacterium
ATGACGGGAAGTACTACATCCTCGCCGAAGCCCTATCGGAGTCCGCTATGAAGGAGACTGGGCTCATGCCTTACGAGGAGGTAGCAGCTTTCTCGGGGAGGGCGCTTGAGAACCTCAGAGCGGCTCATCCGCTGTACGACAGGGCGTCGCGGATCGTTCTGGCCGACTACGTGACCATGGACCAGGGGACGGGCTGCGTGCATACAGCGCCTGGCCACGGCCTCGAAGACTACGTGACCGCCACCCGCTACGGCCTGGATGTGGTAAGCCCGGTGGACGACTTGGGGCGTTTCACCGAGGAAGCTGGCCCTGAACTGGCGGGCTTGGTAGTGGACGAAGCAAATGGAAAGGTTCTCGAGATGCTCGAAAGCGTCGGTGCCTTGAAAGGCAGCGGGCAACTGGAACACTCTTATCCGCACTGCTGGCGCTGCCACCTGCCGGTCATCTACCGCGCCACCTATCAGTGGTTTATGGACATTGACCGGCTGCGCGACGCGGCCCAAGCCGAGATCAGGCGTGCCCACTGGGTGCCGGCGTGGGGGCAGGCGAGGATCGCAGGCATGGTAGCCGCGCGACCAGACTGGTGTATCTCTCGCCAGCGTGTCTGGGGCGTGCCAATACCGGTCTTCTACTGTGAGCAGTGTGGAGAGGCGCTCTTGACGGAGGAGACCGTGGCCTTTGTGCGAGACCTGGTGGCGGAACACAGCGCCGACGTGTGGTGGGAAAAGCCCGTCTCGGAGCTGCTGCCACCGGGCATGGCCTGCTCGAAATGCGGCGGCACAAGCTTTCGCAAGGAGTCCGACATTATCTCTGTCTGGGTGGACTCAGGCTGCAGCCACTACTGTGTCCTGCGTACGCACCCTGAGCTTCGCTACCCGGCGGATCTGTACCTGGAAGGTGATGACCAGTACCAGTGTTGGTTTCAAACGTCGCTGTGGATTGCCACGGCCCTGGGCGACCCGGCTCCCTTCAAGACCGTGGTGGGACACGGGTTCTTTGTGGATGAGACTGGCCACAAGCTGAGCAAGTCACGTGGGAACATCATCGACCCGGCTGACATCTACAACACGTATGGGGCCGACGTACTGCGGATGTGGTTCACTTACGCGGACTTCCGCACGAAAATGTCCATGACAGAGGCAGTCCTTGGTCAAGTTGCGGATAGTTACCGTCGTATGAGGAACGTCGCTCGGTTCATGCTGGCCAACCTACAAGACTTCGACCCGCGCAAAGATGCGGTGCCCTACGAAGAACTGACGGCGCTTGACCGCTGGGCTCTGATGGGAATGCAAGAGGTAATTGACCGCATCACGAGAGCCTTTGACAAGTGGGATCTGCACTTTTTCCATCATGAGTTGAACCAGTTTTTGGCCAATGATCTGAGTGCCTTCTACCTGGACGTACTAAAAGACACGCTGTACACAGAACTGCCGGACGCTCCTCTGCGACGCTCGGCGCAGACGGTTCTATGGTACTTGTTGACGGACTTGGCGCGGCTGATGGCGCCCATCCTGCCTTTCACCGCGGAAGAAATCTGGCAGCATCTTCGGCAGCTCGACAATGATCTCGGGCTGAGCGTCCACACCGAAGACTGGCCAGTCCTTCGTTCTCATTGGCGTGACGCCAAGCTGGGAAAGCAGTTCCAGCTTGTTGTTCGGGTGCGGGGCAAGGTAGCCGAGACCCTCGAAGCGGCTAAACAATCGGGTATACTAACTAATCCGCTGGAGGCCCGTGTAACTCTCTACGCTCCAGCTTCCTACAGGGAGGTCCTGGAGAGCCTGGGCACCGAAGAGCTCAAACGGGTGCTCATCGTCTCGCAGGTCGAGGTCCGCGATCGGGGCGAGGCGGAGGAGGCCGAAGGCGAAGTCGTTGTAAAGGCGCAGTTGGCCGAGGGCGAGAAGTGTCAACGTTGCTGGGTGCGCGATCCTTCGGTGGACACTGATCAGGAGTACCCAGACGTGTGTTCTCGGTGTGCCGAGCGATTGAGGCGGTTGCTGGCAGACACACCGGTGCGGAGTAAGAGTAATAATTGCCATTTGACACAGGAGGGCACAGGGTGACCGCTAAGCCGCGCATCAGGATTGGAAAATACCGCAAGCTGCTGGAGCAGCAGAAGGACGAGCTGACGCGTGAGTTGCGGCGGCTGGAGGACAGAGCTGCCGGACGCGACGGAGAGCAGGAGGTCGTAGCCGGGGAAGACTTTGATGAGCCCGGTGGCGACGCGGCGATGGATACGGCCGAGCGCGATCAAGCGCGGGCATTAGCACGAGAGGTGAGGGAGATCCTGGAGTTGGTTGACCAGGCACTCCGCCGCATAGACCACGGCACCTATGGCGTCTGCGAGGTCTGCGGTGCGCCTATTCCTGCCGGTCGACTGGAGCTGGTTCCCTGGGCTACGAGGTGCGCAGCCTGTGCGTCCGGGAGTGCGGCTCGCATTTAGTGGCCGTGCCCTGGCCGACGGGTTGATTGCCTGCCTGGGCATGGTGTTCGTTGCGGGTGCCTCTCTGGCACTAGATCTGACCTGCAAGCAATGGGCGACAGAGCATCAACATGCTCGCGTGGAGCTGCTCCCAGGGGTTTTGTCCACAACCTTTACCACAAACACTGGCGCCACCTTCGGCCTGTTCGGTGGCCGGGCTCAAATTTTGGCAGTCGTCAGTGTGGTTATACTTGGGGCGGTCCTGGTCCTCTGGTGGCTGGAGGCACGCCAAAGCCTGGTGGCTTCCCTGGCTGTTGGACTCATCGCGGGCGGAGCTTTGGGCAATCTGCGTGATAGACTGCTACTGGGCTACGTAGTCGATTTCCTGCATCTCGACATCTTGCCATGGTGGCCTGCCTTCAATATTGCCGACGTGGAGACCGTGGTTGGAGTTTTGGTGATGGCGGTGTGGCTCGCCTGGCCCCGCCGTAAGGCCTGCGAGCGACAGAGGGAGCTATGATACCTGTACTTGCGAGGATCGGCCCCTTGGACGTCGGGGACGGGCTTTTGGTGCTCTTGGCAGCTTTCGTGCTCACTCTATCCTGGCGGTGGGTAGTCCGCGCGCTGGGTGAGGAGGTACCACCACTGACAGTAACGGGCGTGCTCCTCAGCTTTCTGGGCGCGATAGTCGTGGCGGCAGCGGTGGTCATCGTGGTCAACCACGTCGGGCCTGTGGAGATCAGGGCCTATGGCCTAATGCTGGTACTGGGCTTTACGGCCGCGACCGCGTGGTGTATCCATGACGGCTCACCCAAAGGCTATCCAGCGACGGTCTTCCTGGACCTCGTACTCTACCTGCTCGTGGGTTCCCTGGTGGGATCCCGCCTTGGTTATGTTCTGCTGGACTGGAAGAACTATGCTTCCGATTGGTCCAGGATATTTGCCTTCTGGGAGGGGGGCCTTTCCTTTCACGGTGGGGTGATTGGGGGCATCTTGGGTGGCGCCTTGTATGCGTGGCGCAGCAAGCAGTCCTTTTGGAGGCTCGCCGACATCGTGGCTCCTGGCATAGCCTTAGGGTACGCCTTTGGCCGCGTGGGCTGCTTTCTCAACGGCTGCTGCTATGGCCACCCGACAGACCTCCCCTGGGGCGTCGTCTTTCCAGGCGCGACCTCGAATGACGGCCAGCCGCTCACTGTGCCAGTGCACCCAACACAGTTGTACGGCATCCTGGCAACGCTGGCGATTTTCTGGGCGCTGGTCGGCCTGTCGAAGGTGCTTCGACACCCAGGGCATGTAATGGGCGCCTATCTTGTGCTCTACAGTGTCTATCGATTTTTTATCGAGTATCTACGGCGTGGGGCGACGGCCGCGGTGTTTTCGCCGATTCCGTCACTGACCTTAGGGCAGGTCGCTTCGCTTGTGGTGGGTATTCTGGCCCTGACCGCGATCCTCGCCACATGGCCACAGGAGGGGCAAACCGGTGGCCAATGAACCTGCCCCAAAGCCTGGTCGCACCATCCGCCTCGCAATCCCTTCGTCCTTAGCTCAGGAGCGCCTGGATCGGGTGCTGGCGCGGATGATTCCAGCCCTGTCACGCTCCTACCTCAAGAAACTTGCAAAGGAGGGCCACTGCTTCATCAACGGCGTTCGGGCCAATCCAAGGGATGTCGTAGACGTCGGAGACGTTGTGGCTTTGAGCCTCACCGAAGATATCGAACCTCCCTGCCGGCCCACTGAGGGCGCCCTCGACGTGCGCTTCGAGGACGAGCATGTGCTTGTTGTGGCCAAACCTACAGACCTTGTGAGCCATCCAGCCAAGGGGCATCATTGCGACACGTTGCTAAATCGGATAGTCGCTTACCTGATGACCGAGATTGAGCGCGGCTGGAGCCGTCCGCACCTCCTCAGTCGCCTTGACCGCTACACGTCGGGGCTGATTCTGGTGGCCAAGACGCCGCGGGCTCAACGCATTTTGCAGCGACAGATGGATCGCCGGCTAGTGCGGCGGGAGTACCTGGCGCTGGTGTGGGGAAGAGCCCCGCGGAGAGGGGTCGTCGATGAGCCGATCGGTGAGAAGCGTGGAGACGATGCCCGTATGATTGTGACCGAGGATGGCAGGCCTGCACGGACCGAGTTCGTCACGACTCGCGTGTTCCGTTTGAGGCCCGACCAAGCCCCAGACGGCCGTCAAGCGGCGGTTAGCGCCATGCGGGCCCGACTGAGCACTGGCAGAACGCACCAGGTTCGCGTCCACCTTGCCAGTGCTGGGCATACTGTACTTGGGGACGACCTTTACGGTGAGCCAGAGCTGGACCGCCCGCGCGACCCGCAGTTTGCGACTCGCGTGGCATCGCTTGGCGGCTATGCCCTGCACGCGGGTGTGCTCGGTTTTGTACATCCCATAACTGAGAAGCCGGTTCGCCTTGTGGCAGCGCCACCCGGCCCCTTTCTGGAGTTGCTAAGGTGGTTGCACAGGAACGATCCTCAGTCGGCAAGTGGAGGGACACCATGAGCCAACCGGTAGGTTGCTTCGCCCTGGTATTGCACGGCCACCTGCCCTACGTGTTGGGGCACGGGACGTGGCCACACGGCAGTCAGATGCTCTATGAGGCCGCAGCCGACACTTACATCCCACTACTGTGGACCTTCCGCAAGTTGGTCGCGGAAGGCCTCAAACCATCTGTGACGCTGAGTCTATCCCCGGTGCTGCTTGAGCAGTTGGCTGACAGCCG
>JAKORR010000811.1 GCA_029777735.1 Armatimonadota bacterium
ATGCAGCCAGTCAGGTTCAGCGATTACCCGGTGCTCGCCAGCGATGATCTGAAGGAAGACGTGGAGCGTTGCGTCGAGATAGCCGCCCGGCAAGGGCTGGAAACGCTCGTCCTCGACCAGACTCAGCCAGATATCGGGCTAGCTGTCGCCAAAGTGTTCGTGCCCGGCCTGCGCCACTTCTGGCGGCGGCTCGGCCCCGGACGACTGTATGACGTGCCCGTCAAGCTGGGTTGGCTCTCCAAGCCGCACGCTGAAGACGAACTTAACCCGCGCAGCGTGTTTTTCTAGAACGCAGCGGCGAATAATAGAGGCGAACGCATGATTACGAGACCCCGATTGAAAGCATCGTTCAGCGCCCATGTGGTGGGCGATAACCTGGTGTTCTTGCTCAACGAGCACAAGTACTTTGCCCTGGAAGGGACCGTCTATCCCCTCTTGCTCCCTTTGCTCGATGGCAAACACTCCCTCGAGCAAATCCTGGCTGCCTTGGGTGGCCGCGTCCCCTTCCCCAAGCTCTACTACGCCCTCCATCTCTTGGAGCAGCGCGGCTATATCGTCGAGGCCAACGGTGACGCCCCTTCTGCCTACACCGCCTTCTGGGACTATCTCGGCGTCGATCCCCATCAGGCGACCACCCGCCTCCAGCAGGCGCGCGTCCGCCTCCTGTCCTTGCCACCCCTCGACCCGGCCCCGCTGGCCCAGGCACTCGGCGACCTCGGCATCTCCACAGTGGAGGAAAACGCTCCCCAGCCACCCGACCTGACCATCGTCCTCACCGACGATTACCTCCGACCGGAGCTGCAGGCGTTCAACCGCCAGGCCCTCGACTCCGCCTTGCCCTGGCTTCCCTGCAAGCCCGTCGGTACCCTCCTCTGGCTGGGTCCGCTCTTCCGCCCCGGCGCTACCGCTTGCTGGGACTGCCTCGCCCAACGCCTGCGCGCGAACCGCCAGGTCGAAGCCTTCATCCAGCACCGCACTGGTGCCCAGGAGCCTTTGCCTACCTCCCGCGCCGCCCTGCCCTCGACCCAGGCCGTCGCTTTCCAACTGGCAGCTACCGAGGTCGCTCGTTTTCTCGTGCTGGGCCTCTCCCCTGCCCTGGATAACCGCTTGCTCACCTGGGACCACCTCTCCCTGGAACGCCAGGAGCATGTCCTGGTCCAGCGCCCTCAATGCCCGGCCTGCGGCGACCCGGCCTACCAGCAGCCCCGCCCGCCCCAGCCGGTGCGCCTGCAGAGCCGACGCAAGCGCTTCACCGAGGAGGGTGGCGGCCACCGGACCGCCTCGCCAGAGGAGACCTTTGAGCGTTACAAGCACCATATCAGCCCTATTACTGGCGCGGTCAGTGGGCTGACGCGGCTCTATCGGGACGAGCGCGGCCTGGCCTTTGCCTATTCGGCGGGCCACAACTTTG
>JAKORR010000812.1 GCA_029777735.1 Armatimonadota bacterium
AGACATTGGGAAATGTCCAATTTGGCCGTCGATCAGATAGTGCGTTTGAAGGGTGTGAGCGCCGTCGTACCTGCCTCCGCCAGAAGCAGCTAAGGCAACCTCATCAGGCGATAGCCTGCCTCCGTCTCCGGTCACAAGACACAGGGTACGCACAGGAAGCGCCTCCCGTCCTTTGATATTCACTGCCAGCTTCATCCAGTTCCCCTTCAGGCACCCTTCAGGTAAGAGGTGCCGCGCCAGGCGGGTGAAAGGTGTCCCGCTTCTCGGTTCGCGGGCCTAGGCGCGGCGGTGGTGCTCGGTCAGGCGGCTGGTTACTGCACGCCCATGCGTTCCGCCAGCTTCTGGCCAGTGGCGACAATGTGCCCATCCGACAAGTGCGAGTAGCGGGCCACCATCGCTAGGGTCCGGTGCCCCAGTACCTTGGCAATCTCCACCAGCGACACTCCCGACATTGCCAGGTAGCTGGCGGCGGTGTGGCGCAGGTCGTGCCAGTGAAAGTCAGTGATGCCGGCTGCCTTCAGGGCTTCTTCCCAAGGCTGGCGTAGGTCGCGCGACTCGGCCCTTTTCGCCCGGGCCGTAGGCGGAAATACGCGGTCATCAAGCAGGTTGCGCACCTTGGCGCGGTCCTGCAGCAGTGTGAAAGCTTCGCCAACAAGCGGAATCGCGCGGCGCTCGCCGTTCTTGGTGTCGTGCAGGGTGATAACCCGGCGTGAAAAGTCGATCTGCCCGAACCGCAGGGTCATGACTTCGCTTTGCCGGGCTCCGGTTGTCAGCGACAGCACCACGGCGAGGTAAAGGTCAGCATGGGGGCGGCAGGCTGTCAGCAGGCGGGCGCGCTCGTCGTCGGACAGGAAGCGTACCCGGCCTTTGTTCTCTGAAGGCTTCTTGATTCGCTCTACCGGGTTGCGCTCCAACCACTGAAGCTCCTTCACGGCATAGGACAGGCAGACCGAGAGGGCCGCGAGGTAGCGATTCACAGTCGCCCCGCTGCGCTTGCGCGGCTTGCCGGTTGCTGGGTCTATCCGGTCTGTGTCCTCGGCAAGCAGCTTGTCGCGCTCCTTGGCGATGCGCGAAGGGGTCAGGGCGTCGAGGTTGTCAGGGCCAAACACTCC
>JAKORR010000076.1 GCA_029777735.1 Armatimonadota bacterium
ACACCTTCTTGGAGGCGCAGAAGTATATCGTGGCGTCGCAACAGGCAGCGTTGGGCGGCTTCTCGCCCATGGACGGCTACACGTATCTTTGGGTTCGGGACAGCAACGGGCCACTGCGGTTCTTCTCCGCCATTGGCGCTCTCGACAACGTCAAAAGGCACCTTGAATACCACTTCCGCGCTTGCGCCACCCGTGGCGAGGTAGGCAATAATGTTCCGTTGGACGCTGTGCTACCGCGTTCCATCAAGCCGCCAGATTGGGATAGGGTGCCCGTCGACGCAGCCGAAGTACCCAGCTTCGTCATTCTTCAGCACTACTGGTATTATCGCGCTTCAGGCGATCTGACCCTCATCCGATGGCACTGGGGCATGCTGAGACGCTGTTTACTAGGGCAGGCTGTGGATGCGAAGGGGCTCCTGCCCTTCCACGGCGATGAGACCTACCGCTTTCCCGGCTACGAATTGTTCAACGCTGGCAGGGACATCCGCGACTGGGTGTGCCTCGAGACCAAGTCGGCCGACTCCGCCTTCGAGTATGTTGCGGCGGCCCGCGCCTTAGCCGAGATGGCGTCCGCTCTGGGCAAGGGTTCCGAAGCGGCTGAGTACAAGGCCCTAGCTGCTCGTATCTTGGCGGCGACGGAGGCAAATTACTGGCAGCCAGACCGGGGCTTCTACGCACCCGCACGATCGGACTTCTCCGACCAGGTTCATCGCTATCCCTTCGCGAATATCAACCTGCGGCCGTTATGGATTGGCTATGGATCCGCTCAGGATTCACGCCAGCAGCAGAATGTGTTAGCTGCGTTGAGGCACTTGTGGAAGCCCAGTGGGACCGTGAAGACAACGCCTGGCTGTGGATACTACGTAGGGATGACGCCGGGCTACGTGCTGTGGAACCTGGCTGAGCTGCGCCATCCGGCGGCTCGCGATGCGCTGAAAGGCCTGTTGGCGAGCGCCGAGAGCAGCGGCGGTTACGCCGAGATGAACACGCCCGAGGACCGACCGGCTGAGGAGGTCTGGGGGCAGCACCGTGTGCGTCCATGGGAGGGAGGCATCAACGCCGAGGCCGTGCTTTACGCGCTGACGGGCTATCGGCCCGACGCGGCGGCCCGGAGGGCCTATCTACGACCTCTACTGATAGCCGGGAAGAGCCTGAGCGTCAAGCACCTGCCACTGGGGGCCTCGAGCTTGGACCTGCGGATCATGGATGAGCGGGGCAAGCGGCGTTACAGCATCAGCTTCGGTGGCCTGCCTGGCAAGGCCACGGTGGACCTCGCTGTAGTCGTCTGGGGCCAAGGCCTCCGTGTGACGAGAGTCGAGGCGGGTAATGCCAGGGCAGTGAAGATACGTCCCGGGCCCGTGTGGCCGTGGGCTCAGGAGATTGTGCTCGCGGGGCTCCAGGTCACACCCGAACACCCGGCGTGTGTCACGGTGGAATATAACCCAACTCAGCCCGGCACTCTAAGTCCTGCCGTGCCCTTCGACTTCGGCGGTGCCACAGTGCCGGCCGGTGTGCGCGCTCTTGTCCTGACGCCGTCGGCCAGCCAGGCGCAGACCCAAAGACAGCGGGTGGGCGGAGAGGTCTATTGCATCGACACTAAGGTAACCTTGCCCGAAAGCTACCTGCGCAGCGCTTTGCTGGTGAACGGCCGTCCGCGAGTACCTCTAGTCGTGCTGGATGTCGAGCGATACCCTGGCGCCTTTAAGCGCGCGAACTTCTGGACCGATGGCGCTGGTGCAAGAATCCTCAAGGAATTCACGGCGGCGGGCGGAAGGATCGAAAAGGTGGCCAAGCCAAGCCCGCCGCCGAAGGCCTATGGGGGCCTTGTGACTCTGAAGGGCTAAGCGTTGCCGACTCCAGACACAAGCGATTGCCCACGACCAGGAGGAGGCTTGGATCTAGACTTCGCGAGGCGGTGGCACGTCTGTGAAGGAGACGATGAGACAATAGGCGTTGGGGCCCTCTGACTGCCTTGGCGCTAATTCTCAGGCTAAGCGTCTCGACGCCCCAGGCAGATTCGTTTCTTGTCTCCTGGGACGGAGAGAAGGACGCCGTGCCCTGGCCGGGTACGCGACTGGTCTCGATACCAGCTTACACCGGCGGCTTCGCCTGATTGACAGCCCCAAGCCTGTTCGGGTTTACCAGCAGCTTTGCCGCAGACAGCTTCGCTGTGGTCTTCAATCCCGGCGACGCTTGTGTGCAGGCCGAGCTCGCGTGGCCGAGCCCTCGGGCTGTTCCTGGAGCTAGAACGGCAAGTCCCCGGCGCTCAAGGCATCGGCTCAAAGTCTCTCCGTGGGCATCGGACCGGGCGAGGCAGTTCTGGTGACCGGGGGAAACTGAGCCACTGGAAGTCCAGGCCCCCAGCAGTCTGATCTGGATGAGGAATACGCCTGGGCAATAGCGCGGAGCCCAGGGACCGTTGGCTCCATGCGCCGGTAACCCTGTGAAGCGCCTGCCGGGGCAAATCACCACACGCTGTCGACTTGCAGTGTCTCTGGTACCGCAAGCCACGTCCCCTGGCACTGCGGGTGGTAGGTCTTGGCTACCTGGCGTAGAACTATATATCGCCACAGAGATAACCAAGGGAGGTCCACGTGATGAGCCAGTTCCAACCAGAGCTTGCCAAGTTTATCGATTTCCGGGACAAGGAAGCTTGTGCGCGTGTCAGGGCCATAAGGAAGGAGGATATCACCAAGCACCCGTGCCCCACCTTCAATATCCGGGTGATCGAGGACCCGGAGATCTTTTACGGAGCTTTTGCCACCGACATCGTCGCCCGCATCGTCCGAGCGCGCGAGGAGGGGCGGAGGTGTGTTTTCATTTTGCCAGTGGGCCCAGTGCCTCAGTACGCGGTTGCGGCAGACATCATCAACCGGCTGCGCATCGACTGTCGGCATGTCGTGACGTTCAACATGGACGAGTATGCGGACGAAGAGGGCCAGACGGCGCCCTCGGACTGGGCCGGGTCCTTCGCCACCGCTATGTGGGCCAATCTCTTTGGGCGCATCGATCCGGCGCTGCGACCACTCGAGGAGAACATCCACTTCCCCAGTACGGCCAACATCGACCGGTATTCTGACATGATCGTCGAGGCCACGGACGGTAAGGGCGCCGATTGCTGCTACGGCGGTATCGGCTGGTGTGGGCATATCGCCTTCTGGGAGAGCAGCCTAGGCCACAATTACGCCTCGGACGAGGAGTGGTGTCAGGCCAAGGCGCAGATAGTCGAGCTGACGCCGATGACGATTATGCAGAACGCACTACACAGCTTCGGTGGTGACTGGTCGTGGGTGCCACCCAAAGCCGCGTCGATCGCTCCCTTCGACATTGTCGGTGCCCAGTACCGTAGCTTCTGGCTGGACGGCGCGTGCGGCCCGGCGACGAACATGAGCTGGCAGCGCTTCATTGCTAGACTGGTCGCCCATGGCCCGGTAACGCGCTTTGTTCCAGGCTCTGTGCTTCAGACCGTGCCCACGGACTACACGATCCTCGGCGTAGTGGCGAACGACGTCGAGATCGACATGACCTAGGGCGTGGATATAGCTGAGCTACCTCC
>JAKORR010000813.1 GCA_029777735.1 Armatimonadota bacterium
ATTGAAGTAGGCCGATATTCTGCTCCGGAGCCCAGCTGGACGTCGGTTGCCCTGTGATTAGTCCTGTCCTGGGCCCTCACGACGGCCTCCTGGCGACCAAAGATTCATCCTGAGTGAACCGAACACTAGCCGCTGGCCCCGCTCTGTAAATGTGTGCTCTTGACTATCTGACTACTTGGAGGAAGCTGCTGCCTGAACTCCTTTGCACACCTATTGACGAAAGCTTTGCCCAAGCATTGACGTCTCTCCCCAGGCACGAATAGACTGCGCCTATCATGAACCTGTCCCGAAGTGGTGGCTATCAGCCTCGCGCTTACCGGCGTCTTGTGCACGCCGAGGGCTTGGTGAAGTTTGGCGTCACGGTTAGGCAGAGCGATCTCGCAATATGGGCGCGCCGTGAACTGCGAGCCGAGGCGGCAGCGGCGTTGCAAGCTGTGCGAGCCGAGCTGGAGGGCTATATCCGCCGCCAGCCCGAGTTCAGGGACAGCCTCTTGCCCGTGGATCCCCTGCCGGACGCACCAAGAGTCATAGTAGCAATGTGTCGGGCTGGGAAGGCGGCTGGTGTGGGGCCCATGGCCGGTGTGGCGGGAGCCGTGGCGCAGGTAGTGGCTGAAGCTTTGGCGCCTTACTCCCCTGAAGTCGTGGTGGAGAACGGGGGCGATGTGTATCTCCTTACTCAGACGCAGCGGCGTGTGGTTGTGGTCGCCCCTGGCAGTAAGCTGAGTGGTAGACTGGCCATGTTGGTGCCGGCGGGGGAGAAGTTGTCGGTCTGCACATCCTCAGGACGCCATGGTCCCTCGCTCAGCCTGGGCCGGGCCGACGCCGCCGTGGTGGTGTCTCCTGATGGAGCTCTTGCAGATGCGGTGGCTACGGCTCTGGGCAACCGCGTTCGCGGACGCAGCGACATCAAGGCCGCGCTCGAGTGGGCGGCAGCCATTGACAATGTGGTACATGCCATGGTACTATGTAACTCCCAGTTTGGTGCTGTGGGCAACTTAGAGATCGTACCCGTGAGCATCGACAACAATGGGTAGGCTTAGCATTTTCTATGTGTGTGTTACCGGCCGGTCGACTCATTTCGACTGGCTGCCCCTGATGTGTATGGGCATGCGCTAGGGCCTGTCGGCCCTCCCCGGATTGTTGCTGTTCCTTCGCGTGAACAGTGCGAAGACGCGATGTAAGTCGCGACTGAGATCAAGACCAAGGAACCTCAGATGGGGGATAGACCATGCCCAAAACCTACGACGAGATCAACGAGAAGATACGACAAGGCACAGTGGTGGTGGTGACGGCTGAGGAGATGGTGGACCTTGTCGCCGAGGAAGGCCCTGCCAAGG
>JAKORR010000814.1 GCA_029777735.1 Armatimonadota bacterium
ACGACAATCCCTTTGGGCAGGTGGAACTGGACTTGTTGCTGGTGGACCCCGACGGTATGGAGCTGCGGGTCCCTGCCTTCTGGGGTGGAGGAAATACCTGGCGCGTCCGCTTTGCTGGGCACAAATTGGGCCTATACCAATGGCGAACCGTTTGCTCTGAGGCCGGCGACTCTGGGCTGCACGGTCGGGAGGGCGAGCTAGAGGTGAAGCCCTACGAAGGCAACAATCCACTGCTGAAGCACGGTCCTCTGCGGCCGGCGGCTTCGGGCCGTTACTTTGAGCACCTGGACGGCACGCCCTTTTTCTGGCTTGGCGACACGTGGTGGATGGGCCTGTGTCGGCGCCTATCTTGGCCAAGCGAGTTCCAGATGCTGGCTGCCGACCGGGTGGGGAAGGGCTTTTCGGTGATTCAGATCGTGGCGGGGTTGTACCCTGACATGGGGGCTTTTGACGAGCGCGGGCAGAACGAGGCCGGTTTCCCCTGGGAGAGAGACTGGGGCAGCATCAACCCAGCGTATTGGGATATGGCCGACTTGCGGATAGGCTGGTTGGTGATGTCGGGGTTGGTTCCCTGCATTGTCGGCTGCTGGGGATACTACCTTCACTGGCTCGGCGTACACAAGATGAAGCAGCACTGGCGGCATCTTGTGGCCCGCTATGGGGCCTACCCGGTAGTCTGGTGTCTGGCCGGTGAGGTACTAATGCCCTGGTACCTAGAGAACCTTCCCTCCGCCGAGGACCGCAGGGCGCTTGAGGACCGCACACGCGAGGGTTGGAACGAAGTGGCGATCTATCTGCGCTCCATCGATCCCTATGGCCATCCCGTGACGGCCCATCCCTCGACCGCGGCGCGTGATCATCTGGCCGACGAAGTATTGGACTTTGACATGTTACAGACGGGGCACGGCGACCGCGCGAGTCTACCCAACACGGTCGAGAGGGTCGTCAGGTCTTACGGTCTCGATCCCGTCAAGCCAGTCGTTAACGGCGAGGTCTGCTACGAGGGTATTGGAGAGGCCAGCCGCCAGGAAGTGCAGCGGCTGATGTTTTGGGTATGCCTGCTGTCGGGAGCGGCGGGGTTCACCTACGGCGCCAACGGCATCTGGCAGCTGAACCGCCCGGGAGAGCCCTACGGGCCGTCGCCCCACGGCATGTCCTGGGGCGACACGCCTTGGCAGGAGGCTTGCTGTCTTCCCGGTTCGGGGCAGCTCGGCATGGCGAAGAGGCTGCTGGAGCGCTATCGGTGGTGGGCCTTTGAGCCGCATCCCGAATGGTCCGAGCCTCACTGGAGTCATGACAACTACGTTCTGCCCTACGGCGGCGGGATCCCAGGGGAAGTGCGAGTTTTCTTCCTGCCACTGTTCAACCGGGTGGATCAGATACGCGGCCTGGAAGCAGGTGTTACCTATCGGGCCTTTTGGTTCGATCCTGCGAGGGGCCTGGAGAAGGATATTGGCGAGGTGACGGCCGATCCGTACGGAACCTGGAGGCCGCCTGCGCCACCGGTCTATCAGGACTGGGTATTAGTGCTGGAGGGGCCCGGTGCGCGTGTTGGGTAGCAGCGTCGACGAGGAATCTGCCAAGCGCAGGGA
>JAKORR010000815.1 GCA_029777735.1 Armatimonadota bacterium
CCATGAACCCGGCGCGCAAGAACTACCAGGAGCAGTACGAGCAGATCGTGGCCGAATACAACCGCGAGGTGGACCGCGCCACCATCGAGGCCACCTTCCAACGGCTTCTGCTCCTCAGTCAGGGTCTCAGCGAGGAGGAACAGAGGGCCGTCGAGCTGGGGCTGGACGAGGAAACGCTCGCTCTCTTCGACCTGCTACGCAAGCCGGATCTGGACAAGCGCGGCATCGAGAAGCTCAAGGGCGTCTCCAAGTCACTGCTCGCCACCCTAAAGGCCCGCTTGGCCGAGATCGCCGACTGGCAGGCCACCGAAGGCAATCGCGACGCGGTCCGCGTGGCCATCCACGACTTCCTCTACGACGACAAGACCGGGCTGCCGCTGGACCTCTACGACGAGCAAGATGTCGAGGCGACTACCGAGGCCGTGTACGAGCACGTCTGGCGGGTCTATCCGACGTTGCCTTCTCCGGTCTATGCCTGACCGGCGTTTGTTGGGGCGGTCTGGCTGGCGCTGGCCGCATACTCCAGCTCGCGGGCCTTCAATGGGGCGTTGAGAGCATCCAGCGATGCCACAAAAAACGAAGGTCCAGCCTGAGCATGGACCTTCGTTGCCGGCGTGCCACGTCACAGGGGTGGTGCAGGGCAAATAGGACTCTATGTCACGCCCGATTTGTGATCAACGGGGCCCCGCGACAGGTGGGTGTGCCCCCTAGAAGCGCACCTGGCGGCGTTGAATTTTCACACCCGGGCTCGCGTGCATCGGGTGCTAGCCTTCCCTTAGCGAACGGGGGCGTGAAATGGTCCGAGCGGGTTTGGCGGTTGCATGTCTGGCACTCGTGGCGTGCAGCGGCCCAGAGCCCGGCGCCCATCCTGAGACGCGGGTATCCCCGGTGGCGGTCCAGGCACCTGTGCCCGAACCGACACCCACCATCGACGCACCTATTGACAGCGTGCCAGCCGAAAAGAGGGAGGTGCTCCTTCAGGCCGCGGTTGCGAAGGTGGCCGACGAATATCGCGCGGACTGGATGTTGACCGAAACTGCCGGAAGCCAAGCCATGTGGCAGCACGCGGTCAAGATCTATGAGTCCGGACGGACAGGACTCACGTTCCACGGTCTGATCAAGGAGGCCTTCCAGGTGACCCGCGAGGATTTCCTCAATCGTGCTGAGGTGGCCAAGACCTCCGCCGATACCCTCGCTCGCGCCCAGGTGGAAGCGGCGAGGAATCGTCAGATCAGCCGCATGCTGCGGGAGCAGGAAATCTTGGTGGAGAGGGAGCGGGCCGCCCAGCAGGCGGCGCTGGAAGCCCAAGCGAAAGCGGCGGCCAGGGCAGAGGCCGCGTATGCCGATGCGGTGTATCAGCAGCAGGTTCAACAGGCGCGACAAGCCGGGCAGGCGTATCAACGATCACGGCCTATGCCGGTCAACCCGAGCCGGTTCGATCCGGAGAATGTCGGCTTCGATTCGCGCCATGG
>JAKORR010000816.1 GCA_029777735.1 Armatimonadota bacterium
CCTAGGCAAGAAGAGCAAGCAAGAAGAACATGACCACCCATCCATACCCTTGCGCTTCTTGCGCTTCTTGGTCTTCTTGCCCCTGCTTCTCCGAGCAAGGAGAGCAAGAAGACCAACCTATGGGCAAGAAGCTCAAGAAGACCAAGAAGACAATACATAGGGGGGTTAGTCATCGTCCCTCGCGGGCAGAGCCCAGTACCAGCGCCCTTCTCTACCGTCCCGCTTAGCGACAACTCCTATGCGGGTCTTGGCTCGTTTCATCGTGTCCCACGATATGCCAGCGCCCTCTGCCTCAGCCTGCAGGTCCACTTGTGGCACCGGGCGTTGTCGAAGGAGCGCCCGTAGCAGGTCACAAGCCTTGTCGAGTTGGGTTTCTTGCCGTGGTGGTTCCGGCGCCGCGCCGAAACTGATCCCGCTATCGCCTATTTCGAGGCCTATGGGGTCAGGGAAGCGCCCCAGGTTGGACTTGATGACCGAGAGGCGCTTTCGGTCCGGCCGAAGTGGATCCGGCACGTCCAATGCCCAGGCTATGCGAACAGGCTGGACAATGGACGTGCTACCGCGCACGCGGTCCAGGGTAACAGGGGCGTCTCTGCCGTCCTGTAGTCCGCGCTTGCGTAAGTGGTGGGCAAGTAGGATGGGCTTGCAGGTATCGCGGGCTAGAGACGCCAGCCATAGCACAAGCTCAAACATGGCGCTATCGTTCTCATCGCCGCGGTGAGCGCCCCGTAAGGAGTCCACCACGATCAGCCGCACGTCCGGCCGCCGCGCGATGGCTTCTACCAGCCCCCGGTGCTCCGGGTTGTCGAGCTGTACATCTGCGAGAGGATCCGGGAGAGGGGTTAGCAGGTGGTCTAGGGGCAGGCCCCAGCCGCGGGCCCGCTCGAGGTTGAGCGCCTGAGCCGCTTCCGTCTCGCACCAAAGCACCGTGCCCTGCTCGCCTTCGTATGGCGTGCCGTCGGGCCAGGGCCAGCCGAGAATGAAAGTGCCGGCCAGGCGTAGGGCTAGGGCGCTCTTGCCGGTGCCCACGTCGGCAACACACATGGTCAGGAAGCCGAGAGGTAGCCACCGCTGCCAGGCCCACCCGATCGGCGCGATCATGGCCGCCATATCTGCCCAAGTGGTCGCACCTGGGAGAGGTCTGTCCGGATCCACCTTGAGGATAGCCCGGATCACCTCGGCGCCGTTTGCCCAGGTTGAGAGCCCATCGCGGAGAGCGGTTAGGCGCCCTTCACCGTTAGCCCGGGAAACTGAGAGGATAAGGCTCTGCCAGGGCTCCGAGAATGAGGCGTTTCGTGCCGCGTCCGGTGCTTCCCCGGCGAGGAGGGCGGTTAGGTACGCGATAGCACTCCGGTCAAGTTGGGGCGCGCTGTTAGTCATCGCCGCCCCCTTTGGCGCACTTGACGCGCCGTGCTATACTGTCTGTGGTATAGCTGCTTGCGAAATGTCCACTTGCCTCGCCCGCCGTGTTCCCAGCACGCGCGGGCCACTTCTTCTCTCCCGGCCCGTTAGTCTGAGTCATGGGCCAGCTCCGGTAGGTTGCGAGCGGTTCCCTTCTCACTTCTTCTCCTTTCCGCGCACTAGGCGCAGGCTCACTAGGCGGCATCGGGCTCGACTACCACCGGCCTCAGTTGTTCCTCGCTCACTGCCTCACCAGCCGCTAGGCGGGCCAGGAGGGAGAGGGGCAGGCCGTTGATGTGCCTGGAGCCGTGGTGGCGGCTCTGTACCCACAGATAGCCGTCCTCGATCCAGCACCACGGCAGGCCACACTGACAGCGAAAGACCAGGGGCTCAGTGGCGGTCATTAGCCTCACCCGCGCTCAGCCATTGTGGGTCTAGGTCCGTCGCCGAGGCCCTCTCCAACAGGATCCCGATGATCTGAGACTTGGAGCGCCGATGCTGGCGCGCCAGCTTGTCGAGCTTGTCGGCTAGCGTCCGTGGCACCTTGGCGGATATCGTCTCGGTGCACGGCTCCCCGTAGTACAACATTGCTACCTCCTAGGAGTAGGTCCGCGAAGGCTTACCAACGCGGTCTAAAAAAAGGCGGC
>JAKORR010000817.1 GCA_029777735.1 Armatimonadota bacterium
CCCCTCGGTCATCGCTCGTCGAGGATGTCGAGGGTCGGCCTTCTGATTCGCCTTGGGGATGGGCTGAAAGGGGTTCGGGGCCTGCAAGCGCCCTGTCTCGATGGCCCAGGTAGAGAAGCAAACGAGGGCCTCCCGGTAAGCGTTGCGGAGGCGAGCGGACATACCGTCGTCGGCCTGACGAGCCAACCAGCGTTCAAAGGCGGTTCGGTTCAGGTCGGCGAGGCGACCAAAAGAGCAAGCGGCGGCCAGGATGTCGAGGTAGCGCTTGCGCTCCGTCCGATGCTGCTTCCCTGTGCCGGCGGCCTGTAGGGAAGCAAGGTAGGCCTCAACGTGAACGGCAAACGGTTCGGCCTGATGTCGAGACATGCGGGCCTCTGCGGGTGTGAGGATGCCAGCGCGGATACGCTCGACTTCGCGCTCCCATCCGGCAACAATCTGCTCCGCTGCGAGCCGGTCCTTGCAGCCTGTCGGCCGTTCCACCCAGTTGCCAAACTCATCCCGATACTTGCCATACCAGCAGGCTGATTCCAACTGCAGGCGCCAGTCGCCTGCGCGCCCCTCGACAACCGGCGCGGTGCGCGTCTTCCCCCGGCTCTTCCAGCGCGCCAACCGCGCCCCGCCTTGCTCGATGACCTGCGCGCCCTCTGGCAACGGTTTCGTGGTCTGCTTCCTGAAAATGCTACCCATCGGCACACCTACCCTTTCCTGCGCCAAAATGGCCCTCTGGAGCCACGAACTACCCTCTCGACGGCTCTGTAATCGCTTGCTGGCGTTTGCCCCGCAGAGAGGCCAATAGAGCCATTAAAGGGGCGTTTTGTCAGCAATTGTCTGCAGCTGACATAATGGTAGCGAACCGAGGGGGAGAGTACCAGAGAGGCAGAGAGGCAACGAGCGGAAGGAAAGACGGCCCACTGTCCACGGCCTGCAGGCTTCACCCTTCGCGTTTCTGTGCTGGGTGTCAATCAACCGGCCGACCTGCGGTCAGCAAGGCGAACAAGCGCTGGCGGTCAATCGCGCCTGACGAGGTCGGCGAGCAACTCGTCGAGAAGGTCTTTCGCGTCGTTGATGGCGCGCATGGCCTCGTTGCTGCCGGCGCGGTCGGGATGCCAGCGCAGGCACAAGGTGCGATACCAGCGCATCACCACGGCCTGCAGCTGCTCTGCCGAGAGGCCAGTCGGCGCGCTGTGCTGGCGGGCCTCGTCGGCTCCCTGGCGGTGGCGGTGGCGGTGGCGGGCAGAGCGCGCCTGCCACTCTGCCTCGACGGCTGACCGCAAGCGCTCGGAGCGAAGGTCCGCCTCGTCGATGAGCCAGCGTAGGTAACTGGTGGGAATCTGGTCCAGGGGCTCGCCTCGATACATCCCGAAAGGCATGAACATAGTAATACCCGTGGATAGGTGCCATTGGTGAGGGCCAGAAGGCCAGTCAGCCAGGAGGCCAGGAGGCCAGCAGGCCAGGAGGCGCGGCGGCCAGCAGGCCAGTCGGCGCGGCTTGTCTTTCTGTCTGTCAGTCATGCTCTCCCCTGCGCAGCGGGGCAGAGAGAGCATGACTGTTTCTGCTCTCCCCCTACGGGGGAGTGGGAGGGAGGACATAGCTATGTCCGCCTTTGGTGCGCGCCATGTCCTCCTTTCGGGAGTGCCATGTCCGCTATTTGTTTGTTCAGTACCTACTGAAAGGAGGACATAACTGTGTCCGCCTTTGTGGGGCGAGAGCGCGCCTCACTCACTCGCAAAGCCAGGAGGGAGAGCGCGCACATGGTAGCTCGACAGGTCGCCCCGATGGCGCCCCTGATGAACGATGGCAACCAGCTGCTTGGCGATGAGGGCGGCCAGGGTCCGCCGCACATGGCGCGCTGAGAGGCCGGAGCGACGGCCGATGTCGCTCTGCGCGCTACGCGCTATCCCCTCTCTGCTGTCGCGAAAGAGACACAACCAAACCGCACGCTCCGCTGGCGACAGCAGAGCCATCGTCAAGTCAACGAACGTATTCAGCTCCCGGAACCGGGCGGCCACGGTGCCGCGCTGTGTGGAGCGCGCCTGTCTGGCCTCCCCCTTCGTGCTGCGGTGGTGTGTGCTACTCATGACGGCCATCTCCATCGGTGGTGCCAGCGCCCTGCCACAAACGAGCCAGCTGCGCGGCCATCTCAGGGGAAGTGGCCTTGCCGCGCCTGGAGGCTGTCGAGGGGGCGGGCTCGTCGGTAGGCTCGTCGAGGGGCTCGAATCGCTGGTGCTCGCCAATGAAGTGAAGAGGAATGTCAACGGGCGCGCCGTGCCGTGATTTGAGATGGCGCAGGATGAGAAGGGATGGATCGCTCTTGTTGCGCGAACCGAGCAAGAAGGCATCGTCGGCGCCAAACTCCAATTCGCTGCTCTCTCGAAAACTGGCAAGCCCCAGGCCGTCGGCATCGTAGGATGAACGCCCCTGACTGTCCCGGGTGCGCCCCACGGCGGCCACGGCAACAACCGCAATCTCGGCGTCGGCAAACTGGCGCAGGTAGTCCATCGTGGCGCTGACGCTGCCGCGCTTGTCCTTGTGGTCACCTGGGGGAGGAATGCGCTGGATGTAGTCGAGCACAATCAACCCGGCCTCGACGGTGTCGGCCGTGGCGGCCACGTTCGCCAAATCAAAAGGGCTCTGCAGGAAGGTCAAACGCTCGCACAGGGCCTCCAACTGCTCCAGGCCAGCAGTCAGCGCCTCGCCGTGCTCATCGGCCAGCTGCCGATGGCGAATCAACGACAGGTCGAGGGAAGCGAGGCGAGCCAACTGCCTGTCGAGGATGACTGGCGCGGGCACCTCGACATTCGCCAGGAGCACACGAAGCGAAGGGTTGAGCCTCAAAGCCTCAAACACCAGCTGGCAAACCAGCGCTGTCTTGCCGATGCCCGGAGGGCCTCCCAGCAGGGTCACAAGCCCGGGGCCAATCTGCAGACGGCCCAGCGCGCCCTCGCCCACTGGATACAGGGTCGGGCCTTTGCCGGAGCGCAGGTCGTCGCGCCACTTGGCGAACGCATCAACGGCCGGCAGAAACGAGGCGCTCATACGCGCAACCTCCTCAACGGATAAAGAGAGTAGGAAATGATGGAAACCGGGAGGGGCGAGCCTCCCGGTCGGCGAAGTGAGTTAGCGCGCAGCGGAGGCCGACGAGGCCGGCCGTCTCGCCGCGCTCAGCAATCGCAAGGTGTACCCGCTATCACGAACGCGAACCCTGTGCTCAACGATGTCGAGCAACTCGTCGATGCCGGCGCCGGTCTGCTCATCGAAGGCCAGCAGCGCGGAGGCGAGCGAATCCAGCTGAGCGAGGCTGTCGCCCCAGTCGCCAGGGAGAGGAATGGCAACCTCCCCGCTAATGGTGCACCTTTCGCCCATCGGTACACCTGTAACACGAACGGGGCTCCAGGCGCGGTCATCATCATTCAGGCCACGGCCCAGAATGACCAGGCCTCCAAAGGCCTCCGGGTAAACGCTGGCCTTGCTGAACGCGACATAGCGACCGCCGTCGAGAATGTGCTGGGCAATCTCGGGGTTGTGCGCCCGCAAGGTGTCAATGTGCAGCAAGGCATCGGGGCTCACCTCGATACAGCCGACCGGGGTCCAAATGATGCTATTTGCGACCGACATAGTAGAAATATCCAGGCACGGCGCACGGTGAGCGGTCGCGCTGGCCGTGCGTCAGCGCGTCGCTAGGAATGGAACTTGGAAGGTCAATCAGTTTGCTGTTGCTGCGCGCCGTGGGTGAGTCCACAAAGTATCTGCCTGCGCACCTCGCCCGGCGGGAGGCCAGAATCAAGGGCTGCCTCTGTCAGCAGAGCGTGTGCGAGGGCCGGCGGGCAACCAAACTCTGCCAGGTTGGAGGCCGCAGAGAAGAGTAACCTGTGCCTGTCGCCTGTCAGCGCGCCATCCCTGATGAAATCGAGGGTCGCTCTGTTCAGGCGAGCCGGCCTTGCTCCATCGGCCAGGGCAGCGCGCAACTCGGCCTTCCCCTTCGCCTCTGCTGCCACGGTGTCAATCGCAACAATCCAGTCCTCGACGGCCTGCGCATCAACCGCCGGCGGGTCGGGCACCTCGAAGGCCGACGGCTCCCGGGCCATCTGCAGAATGGCCTCCAGGGAAAGCCCCTGCAGCTCATCAACCGACAGGTGCCTCTTGTGCAAACCGGAGCGCGGATGTCTGCTGTTTGGAGCGCGGAAGGCGCGCACACGGTCATACACACCCGTATCAATCTGGACGCCAGCAAGCCCGGCCAGTCGCTCCGCCACGGTGCGCGCCAGCAGGTGAAAATCAAGCGCCGGCGCGGCTCCAAAAAGCGCGGTCGGGATGCCAAGATGAAAGCCTTTGGAGCCACTGAAAAAGACCAGCAGAGCACACTCCGAAACAACATAGCGCTCCAGGGCCAGCAACATCAGGGCTCTGGCGTCGCACAAGGCCTCGTCGAGGTTAGCACGGTCGACATCGAACCAGAGCCACGGGCTCCAGGTCGGGCCAGTGAATCCGGCCGTCGAGCCAGTAGCCTCCAGGTGCTCCCTGAAGTCTGCTCCAAATGCGAATGCCGACAAGTAGCACTCACGATGCAACTCCGCACGTTGGTCGCACTCCGCATGAGCGCGAAATGCCGTAGCATGGTCAATCAATCGGCGCGCTCCGGTGAGCGCGCCGACGATGCGAAAACCGTAGGGGTGCGTCGGCGCAGTCATCACAACGGCTCCTCAGCGGCAGTGCTCCCCGGAGCGAAGGGGTCAGCCGTGCCGCCTGGAGGCGCGGCCTCGACGAGGGGCTCCACGGCCAAAACCTCGACGATGCCGCGCACTTCGGTTCGCTCCAGGCCGTTGTCATCGACGCGCAGAGCGACCCTGATTTTCAGCCTGAAACGACCAGGGAGAGGCGCCTCCAACTGCGAGGCGTCATTGATCCCCAGCTTGGCGAGCTCACGC
>JAKORR010000818.1 GCA_029777735.1 Armatimonadota bacterium
CGGACGCGTTCGGCGAACTCCTGGCCGACCGTCTACCTGTTCGGGCTTCTTGTGGCTCTGGTGGCTGCTCAAGGTTTCAGAAGCGTTGACCTCACGGCCGTTGTAGGCCGCGAGCTGCAGATACGCATGGCACGGGTGCTGGCTCGCTATATTATGTTGCGTTACCGGACCGACTACGTGTCGGGCGACCCGATGTTGTACATCAATATGCCAGCTCCCACATCCAATCAGCCCCTGTTCGAAGTGGAGGCAGATCAGGGTCTCAACTGGCGCGTCCTGGCCTACACCCGCTACGACGGTCGGTCGTGGTCTTCAGACTTCAGGCGAAGTCACATTTCTTCCCGCGTGACGCCCACAACCTACAAGCTGGCTATAGACCCCCTGTCCGGTAAGGGGCCGCGCAGCAGTCGATTTACGGCCAGGATTACAGCACGTGTCCCCATGGGAGGTTCCATTCCCTCAGTATTCTGGCCTCTATGGGTGACGTACTCCAAGGTCGAACGGCCCACGCACGTGCGGGTGGATTCCCTAGGCGACCTGTGGTTCTCGCGTTATGTACAACCCGGTGACACCTATGTTGTTGTAGCGGCGAGGCCTGTCGGCGGATCGGAGCCTCTCGCGCTGCCCGAGCCAATGCGGCGCGCCTGTCTGCAGCTTCCAGAGAACCTCCCAGAGCGAGTCCGGCGGCTGGCAGACAAGCTGGTGGCAGGCAGGCCCTCTCCAAACGCCAAGATCTCGGCTATTAGCCGTTATCTTGCCGCGGGGTACAAGTATGACGATTTCCCCGAGTTCCCAGGCAGGGGTAGGGATGCGGTCGATTTCTTCCTCTTCGAATCTCACCGGGGCTATTGCGTGCATTTTGCCTCGGCCTTCGTTGTTTTGTGTCGCTGTGTTGGTCTTCCGGCACGCATGGCGACAGGCTTCGTTGAGGGTGACGTGCGCGAGGGCACTAGCGTCTATGTAGTGCGAGCCAAGGACGCGCACGCCTGGGCTGAGATCTTCGTGCCCGGCTCAGGATGGCTGGAGTTTGACCCCACGCCTCCCAGGCCCTTGACGACTGCTGAAGTCGCGGCGCAGACCTGGGACGAAGTGCAGGAGGCTCTGGGGCGTGGCCTGCGCGCCGCGGGGCTGTGGCTTGTGAGAAACATGGCCAGCGCTGTGGCGATAGCGGCTGTTCTCGTGCTTCTCCTTGTGGCTCGGCGGCGCCGCACCCGGTACGCCATGCTACAAATCTCTCGTCCCTCGATGGAGCCTCGGCAGCAGATCCAGTTCGCCTACCGGCAGATGCTTTTGTGGCTGGAGGACCTGGAGGACCTGGACCACCTGGCGTGGTGGGGGGAGGCCACGACGCCTCTCGAGGTCGCTCAAGGTCTAGGGGAGGAATGGAATGACGCGCGGCTAGCTGCGATCGAGCTAGCCTGGCTGTATACTCAGAGCGTTTACTCCCCAAGAGTCCCGACACCACAGGAGGCTGAGCAAGCAGTGCAGGCCGCACAGCGCGTCCGTGATCGCTGGCTAGAGCTACGCCGGAGACTGGGATAGTCCTACGCCGGGACCGCGGCACAGCTTTCGACACAAACCGGGCAGGAGAGCAAAGGCACAAGCACATGACATCCGTGATGAGGTGGACGGTGCCTTGAACTTCGATGCCCGCAGCGGTGCTGTCTGCCCCGTCAGCGTGGGCGCAAGAGCTGCACCGGGAAGGCATGGACGTCACTTTGAGGGCTTCTTTCCCCAAGCGATCTGGACGTGAAGGAGGACCAGGGCTATGTCTTTACCGGCGCGCGGAACGGGAGGTACCACAACATCCAGGGCTAGGAAGAAATGCGCCAGTATGACTGGTATGATGGGAGTTCGGTTGACTATCACAGTGGCTTCGCGGTCCGGGGTGTGGGCAGTAGAGTGTAGGTGAAGTGGCACAGTCTGAATGCCACAAATCCGAAGTATTAGAACTTTAATATTATCTTTATACTCAAATATTATATACTTGTCATGACTATGCGCAGAAAAACTACGGACAAGCTCTACTGAGAGCTAATCTGTTCGAACTGCGAGGCCTGCATTACCTGCGCTTGGGTGACCGTTGTGTTGTCGCAGACCTGCGACGTAAGCCGGGTGACGAATCAGATCATAGCTACATGCGCTTGCAGTCGAGACCACCGCCTCGAGACCTTGGATGCTTCCCGGCATAATCCGAGGCTTGGCGCCGGGGAAGATTGGTAGCTGGATCTTAGGACACGGAGGCTACTACTTACTCTAGAGGCGCGACATGCAGTTTCGCATCTCGTGGCTTACCAGGGCCGTGGCAAGGGCCCTCAGCTCCTAATGGCGCTAAAACAAGCGTCTGCGTCTGCCGCTGTCGATGGCTGCTCTTATCATCAGTTGTGGTAATGGTGGGCAGCATTCTGATCATCTCGCCGAGCGGCAGCGGGGGCAAAGTGAGTGGGAAGCAGCGGCTGGTAGACACTCCGCAGAAGCGATGAAGACGCTTATCCCTGCACAAGAGGTGTTCGCAACGTGAGAATCTTCAGCAGCGTACTCGAGACTATTGGCCACACGCCCTTGGTCGAGATGCGTAGGATGGCGGCGGGCCTACCCGGCCGCGTGCTGGCCAAGAGCGAAAACCATAACCCCTGTGGCAGCGTTAAGGACCGCATCGGGCTGGCGATGATCGAGGCGGCCGAGGGCGAGGGCAAGCTGGTGCCCGGCCAGAGCGTCATCATCGAGCCGACCAGCGGCAACACCGGCATCGCGCTGGCTATGGCAGCGGCCATCAAGGGCTACCGCTTGATCCTCACCATGCCGGCGAGCATGAGCGTGGAACGGCGCAAGCTACTGGCGGGCCTGGGCGCCGAACTCGTACTCACGGACCCGGCTGAGGGCATGCAGGGTTCCGTCGCAAAGGCCTGCGAGCTAGCGGCGGCGATGCCCAACTCCTTCATCCCGAATCAATTCGGCAACCCGGCTAACCCGGACATCCACCGGCGCACGACGGCCGAGGAGATATGGCGCGATACAGACGGGCAGATAGCGGCCTTTGTCGCCGGTGCCGGAACGGGTGGCACAGTTACAGGCGTTGGGCAGGTGCTCAAGGCCCGCAACCCCAAGATCCGCATCATCACCCTCGAGCCAACCGCCTCGCCAGTTCTGTCGGGCGGCGCCCCTGGCCCCCACGGGATTCAAGGCATGGGGCCAAACTTCATGCCCGAGGTCCTGGACTTAAGCGTAGTGGACGAGATCTTCCAGGTCGCCGATGAGAAGGCCAAGGAGACCGCCCGCCGCCTGGCCCGCGAGGAGGGAATTCTGGCTGGTATCTCGGCTGGGGCCAACGCCTGGGTTGCCCTGCAGGTGGCCGCCAGGCCCGAGATGGAAGGCAAGTTCATTGTCTTCATCGTGTGCGATACAGGGGAACGGTATCTCTCTACGGATCTGTATCCCGAGCAGTAGAGTTTCTGCCTGACTTAGTGGGCCGACTGTCTCCGGACGCGAGGAGTGGCAATGCGCAGCATTTATGAGTTTTCACAGGAGGAGCTTACAGCTTGGCTGGCGGAGCAGGGCGAGCCGCGCTACCGCGCCCGCCAGTTGTTCGAGTGGGTATATCGCAAGCACGCCACGAGCTTTGACCAGATGTCGTCACTGCCCCTGTCTGTGCGCCGCAAGCTGGCCGCCGAACTGGAAATAGGGTCTTTGCCGGTTGTCTCGTGCCTTGAAGGGCGCGACAGCACGAAGCTCCTGCTCAGACTACCCGATGGCGAGACCGTGGAGTGTGTGGGCATGAGAACACCCTGGGGCGGGACTGCCTGCCTCTCCAGCCAAGTGGGATGTCCTATGGGCTGCGTGTTCTGCGCCTCGGGCGTGGACGGGGGCGTCCGCAACCTGACCTCGGCCGAGATCTTGCGGCAGTTGATCGCGCTCACTTCGCAAGATCTGAGAATCACCAATGTGGTCTTCATGGGCATGGGCGAGCCGCTAATGAACTACGACGCGGTTGTAGAAGCTCTTGGCGCGATCACGGACCCGGCGAGGATGGGTCTGTCGCCCCGGCACGTGACGGTCGGTACGGCGGGGATCGTGCCAATGATTCCACGCCTGGCGCGCGACGCTCCGGCCAAGGTCGAGCTGGCCATATCGCTGGGAGCACCCGAGGACACAGTACGCCGCCAGTTGATGCCCGGTGCCGCTCGCTGGCCGCTGAGCGAGCTGTTGATGGCCTGTGACGAGTGGACGCGCCTGCGCGGCGGTCAGCCTGTGACCTATGCCTACGTGCTCATCGCGGGAGTGAACGACTCGCTCAAGCTTGCGGACCGGCTTGCGGCAATTCTCAAGACGCGACGGCATCACGTGAACGTTATCCGTCTGAATCCTGTCGAGCACTGCGACCTGCATCCGGCAACAAAGGAGCAGACTCTTCGGTTTGTTGGACGACTTGAGGAGCTGGGCATCAACGTCAGCCTCAGAAACTCACGGGGACGTGACATCCGGGGTGCATGTGGCCAATTGCGTCGCGCCGACGCGGCAAGTCGGTGCTCAGCGAGACAGTCTGGGCGACATAAGGTTCGTCGGCGGTGCTGAACTCCTGGCCTTCAGTGCCGCAAGGGGTGTATATTGCCCTTGCTGTGGCTCGACCGACGGCCATAGAAGGGCAAAGGGAATGCGTAATGTCTCTACAAGCCAGATCGCTTGGCTGGTGGCAGAGTTATGCCTCCGAGCGAGCTTCGAGCTGCCTGAGGATGTCTTCCAGGCTTTGCAGAGGGCTGCGCAACGGGAGAAGTCGCCGCGCGGGCGGTGGGTGCTTGAGGCAGTGGTGCGCAACGCCGAGTTAGCGAGCCGCGAGCGTCTGCCGATCTGCCAAGATACGGGGTTGGTGGTGTGTTTCATTCGTCTGGGTCGGGATGTCCATCTCGACGGCGACCTGCAGGAGGCCGTCGATGCTGGCGTGCGTAAGGCCTTCCTAGAGGCTCCCCTGCGGCACTCTGTCCTGGCTGATCCCTTGGACCGGTCAAGTAACACCGGAGATAATACGCCTGCGATCCTGCACTTGGACCTAGTCGAGGGAGACCACATCGAAGTCGAAGTGCTACCTAAGGGTGGCGGCAGTGAAAACTGCAGCGCGGCGTGGATGCTCACGCCCGGCGAAGGCGAGGACGGTATCGTAGAGCGTATAGTGGAACAGATCCGGGCCGTGGGCGGAAAGTGGTGTCCGCCTGGCGTGGTGGGCGTAGGCGTCGGGGGGACCCTGGAGCACGCTGCTCTCTTGGCCAAGTGCGCCCTCGCTAGGCCTGTGGGCTGGCGGCACCCCCAGGTCCGCTGGGCGAATCTAGAGGAGCGTCTGCTGGAGGCCGTGAACGCTACGGGTGTCGGGCCGTTGGGACTGGGTGGCAAGGTTACCGCGCTGGACGTACATGTGGAGCACTACCCGTGTCATCTGGCATCCCTGCCGGTGGCAGTGAACCTGCAATGCCATGCTGCGCGGCGTGCGGCGGGTGCGATATGAACGGCTCCAGAAAGCGTTCCCGGAGTGCACTCGGACCAACGCGAGAGGTAGGATACGCCTGATGGCTAACCTTGCTCTTAGTACCCCGCTGGGCCGCGAAGTTCTGCGCAAGTTGCACGCTGGGCAGGAGGTTGAGCTGTCGGGGGTGGTCTACACGGCCCGCGACGCGGCTCACCAGCGGCTGGCCGCGGCGCTGGAGGCAGGCCGCGAACTGCCCCTCGAGCTGTCGGGGGCGACTATCTACTACTGTGGGCCCGCACCGGCCCCCCCAGGCAGACCTGTGGGTTCCTGCGGCCCGACGACGTCTGCGCGGATGGACGTCTACATGGAGGCACTTCTCACCCAGGGACTGGCTGCCACCATAGGCAAGGGCAACCGCTCAGAGGACGTGCGGCGCGCTCTGATGCGCTACGGTGCGGTCTACTTCGTGGCTGTTGGCGGAGCTGGGGCGCTGCTGGCTACCCACGTCACTAGATGCCGTGTTGTGGCCTACGAGGACCTAGGACCCGAGGCCATCTACGAGTTTGC
>JAKORR010000819.1 GCA_029777735.1 Armatimonadota bacterium
AACCCCGACGAACGCCTCTATTCGCTCCAGACAGGGCATGACGCCACGCTTCTGCTTGTGCCCTCGACCAAGGGCGCCTTTGCGGCCGCTAGGGTCTATCGCGACGTGTCCGGCTTCAAGCCCGCCGCCGGCGTCGCCAAACTCAAGGGGCGCATGTGCATCGACTGGTGGGGCGGGCACGACATCGCGGAGGATATCCGCCGCGCAGGCGCCTACGGCCTCAACGACTCCGTCTTCATCAAGCACTCCTGGCAGCGCTGGGGCTACGACTACCGCCTGCCCGATATCTATCCGCCCAACTGCGACCCGGAGACGTGGAACGCCTGGATCGCAGCCTGCCATGAGGCAAGTATGCTTTTTGGCGTCCACGACAACTACATAGATTTCTACCCGGACGCTTCAGGTTTCAGCTACAGGCACATTCTTTTCAACGCCGACGGCACGCCGCAGCGAGCTTGGCTAAACAAGGGCCGCGGTGCGCAAAGCTACCGGTGGCTCCCGGGTGCCTATTGGCCCTGGCTCGAGCGCAATGTGAAGCTCATAAAGGAGGGCTTCGCGCCAACCGCTTACTTCATTGACGTCTTCTCGGCCATTCCCCTGCTTGACTACTACGACCAGGAGGGTAACTTCCACACCAAGATCGAGTGTGCGGAGCACTGGGGCAGGACCTTTGACTACGTGCGCCAGGCTTTGGGCGACAATGCGCCACAGATCAGCGAGGCGGGACACGACGGGCTGATCGGTCATCTTGACGGGTGCCAATCCGACCACTCGGACGCGCGCCAGTGGGGCTGGAAGTGCGACGACGCTGAACGCACGCCTTGGCACGATATGGCAACCCACGGCAGCCTCATTCTCTTCGCAGGCGGCCTGGGGCATCGCTATGCCGGGGACCAGCCCTACGCTAGCTGGGGCAGCGACGACTACCTGTCGAACACCATCATGGGTGGGCGCAACCCAATGTGTATCGGACCGTGTCGTCGCGAGACCGTAATGACCTACTGGCTGCAGCACGACATCTGCAAGGAGCTCGCCAACCAGTCCTTCGAGGCCCACGAGTTCGTTGGCGACAATATCCACTGCCAGCACACCGTCTTCGGGGGTGGGGGAGAGGTGTGGGTGAATCGTGGCGATGAGCCGTGGACAGTGCAGGGCGTGACACTGCCCAAATATGGCTACTTGGCGCGCTCGGGTAACGTAGTCAGCTCGATCACTCTCAGGGACGGCTTGTCGGTGGGCTATGCGCACAGCCCTCAGGCCACCTTCGTCGACTCTCGGCCCCAGTCCAGCGACCTGACGGGCTTCCTCCCGGTGAAGACCCGCGTTCTTTCGGCGCGGCATCTGGGCGAGGGCGTTGTCGAAGTTGAAGTGGAATGGCAGACCCTCAAGCGACTGCCCGAGGGTTATGTGACCTTCGTGCACATATGCCACGAGAAAGCCGTCGATCAGGGCGAGAGGATAGCTCTCCACGCCGCCATGGACCTAGCCCCCGAGGTGCTACGAGAGGTGGGTACGCATATCGCCAGGGCCCGCTTCACCCTTCCGGTCAACAAATGGGACGGCGACTACTACCTGCGCTATGGCCTGTATGCGCCGTCGAAGGGCGGCAGTCGCGGCCTCCCCATCGCCCTGTTGGATGACACCCGCGTCCGCGGCGGCATCTTCACTGTGTCCAAGGCCGATGGGAGGATTACATCCGTCGAGTACAAGCCTGAAGTGGCGGGACCGAAGGCGCCTTTGCTGAACGCTGAAGGTAGAATTATAGACTTCGGCCCTATAGCCACCAATGGAGCTTTCCGCGTCCTCCACTCGGGCTCTCAGTGGCGCCTGTTCCCGCTGCAGGGCAGTCTACCCTTTAGCGTCGAGCTTCGCCTTGACCGGCTCGGCGCAAAGGGACGCCGGGTGGCTCGC
>JAKORR010000820.1 GCA_029777735.1 Armatimonadota bacterium
CCGCCCGCCTTATTCCCGCCTTATTCCCGCCTTATTCCATCTAGGCCTCCACCCTCTCCCGCATGATGCGTCGTGCTCGCTCGACCATGCGCTGGCGATGATGCCGCCTCAGTGCCCGTGTGCGGGGCTTGGCCGTGGCTTCCATCTCCTGCTCCCATGCCAGCCAGATGCGCCAGTCCTCCGCGATGCCCTCAGTTTTCTAGCGTCCAATCTGTCCAGCGGCCGCACAGAATGGACGTAGAGGCCGCTAGCGCGGCGCTAGAGCCACGCAATAGGGCACACTAGTATCTTACTACTCGCAGCCCCGGAAACGGCCCGTAGAGCGCCAATCTGTGGCCGTAAAGCGCGTCCGGTGCTCGTCGAGAATCTCAAGCGTAGAAGCACCCTGCACGTATTGCACACTAACCGCCATATCGCTATAATATGCACGTCACTACTGACTGAGGAGGTAGCGGCCATGACGATGCGGGTGAAGCGTACGGCAGATGGACTGATTTACTGTGGCGGTTGTGGCAGCACGGTAGACGCGGAGTACCGGGCACAGGACCCGGCTCCCTGCGGTTGCGTCTGGACGTGGAACGAGGCCGGGCAACTGGAGGCCGCGCCAAGCCGGGCGGACTGGTGGCAGTGCAGCTGCGGACGGAAGCTCCCGAAGGCCCATCGAGGCCGGGGAACCACGGTGCTATGCACCTGTGAGCGGCTGTGGAGCTATGACAATTGGGCTCTACGGCGCTGGCCCGGGGACACGGGCACTACGGCGCTTGAGCCCCGGTGCATAGCCTAAGGAGGGCCTGCGGCATGTGCGCGACCTACTATCGCCGGCAGCTTCAGGCCCGGCGCCAGGACGCCAGAGCGGAGTACTACCAGAGGCGCCTAGAGGCCGGCCACCACAATCAGGCCGTGCTTACGCGCTGGCGCCGTGAAGTGCTGAAGGCCAAGGCCCTGGCCGCTTGCCTGAGGGATGGCCGCCGGCGGGGACCTTGGGATGCTTACCTGGAGGAGGTGCGAGGATGAGAATCGAGGCCTTGCCGGAGGAGGAGAGGACGCCCTATTGGCGCAACTCCTACCATTCTGGACGCATGGTGATTATTGCAGAGCGGCTCCTGGAGAAGGCCCAGGAGGCCGGGCTGCTGCCGGGGCGCAAGGTGGCGGCTGTCATCGGCTACCGCTTCGGTGGCGGGGCGCCCGACGACTTCAGCCTGAGAGGTTCCGGGCCCACCGAGCACGTGTACACGGTAGAGCTGGATGATGGCAGCATCGTCAAGCTAGGAGACAACTCCTACCCGGCGCTCCTGGGAGTGGTGCGGGAAGGGAGCAACTGAGGAGATGACGGCCATGACGATGCTAACTGTGCGTGAGGTAGCGGAGAGGCTACTGGTAAGCCCTGACACCGTGCGGCGACTCCTTCGTTCAGGAGAACC
>JAKORR010000821.1 GCA_029777735.1 Armatimonadota bacterium
AGCTGCAGCTGCTAAGCGCCATCGAAACCGCCGGCCTCCTGCTGGACAAAGCCAAGGTCCAGCGTGCCTTCGCCGATGTGAACACAGCAGCCGTGGAGGCATTTTGGGCGCGGACGAAGAAAGGGCTGAAGCTGTCAGACCGGATCTGGGGCGTGTCGAAGAAAGCCCGGGATGATATGAGGAACATCATAGCCGACTCCATAGCCCGGGGCCGGGACGCCGTCGGGGTGGCACGCGACCTCGAGCGATACGTCCAGCACGGCGCGGCCAGC
The DNA here is from genome assembly GCA_029777735.1 of Armatimonadota bacterium. Taxonomy (GTDB): domain Bacteria; phylum Armatimonadota; class Zipacnadia; order Zipacnadales; family FEN-943; genus JAKORR01. The sequence continues at coordinate 273 of JAKORR010000821.1, forward strand.
ATGGCGAGGGATTACCCGGGCATGATGGAGCGGATCGGGAAACGGGTGCCGAAGGATCTGTGCTATGAGGCCTTCCGCCTGGCCCGGTCGGAGATGACTATGGCCTACATGGAGGGAGTCTACGCAGCCGGTAGAGTGAACCCGGCATACAAGGGCGTGCGCTGGCTGCTATCGAGTAGCCATCCCCTGCCGGACATATGCGACGATCTGGCTAGCGCCGACCTCTACGGGCTGGGTCCTGGGTGCTACCCGGCTGGAGACGAGCCGCCGTATCCACACGCGAACTGCTTGTGCAGTGTGTCGCCAATAGTCGAGAGTACAGAGGAGTTCGCGGGGCGGCTGAAGAAGTGGCGTGACAACCCCGCGAGTGAGCCCGACCTGGAGAAGTGGTATGGCGAGTTCTACATGGCCCGGTGAGCTTGATGGGCAGTGTGCACTACCTGGAGTATGACAGGTGGATACGCGCCACGTATCGCCTGCTGGACTGGGTGGCGGAGTGCGAGCCGGTGTGGGAGCAGATGCCCGATTACCGACGTGAGGGAAAACTGACCTACTTCCGGCAACTCGGCCCCAACTTAGCCATGCTCAGGGCTGCGGAGAGCCTGGGGAAACTGAGTCCGCGCCAGATCTGTGAGCTTCGGAAGCTTGAGAGGCTGGCGGGCCGGGCCGAAGGCATCATCAAGCTCCTAGAAGAGCGGTACGAGAAAGCGAGGGGGTGCGACGATGGAGGCCCTGTGCGATGAGTGCAAGAGAGTGTTTACCATACGCCCTAAGACCGGCCGCGAGGGAGACATCGAAACCACCTTCTTCGAGTGCAGCCACT
>JAKORR010000822.1 GCA_029777735.1 Armatimonadota bacterium
ATATGGTCGCCCGACACACAGAAACAACACCGCCCACAGCCGTACTGAGGCTGCACCACCACGCGGTCGCCCACCTTTACGCAGCCCGGCTGCGCTACCTCGACCACCTCACCCACTGCCTCGTGGCCCAAGTTGTCGGTCCGCGTACCAGCGAAGTAAGCCTTGTATTCTGTACACATCGGCGCGGCCGTGATTCGCACGACAACAAAGTCCTCGGCGGCCTGCGGCTCCGGCTTATCGACAAGCTCTGCTTCCTGCTTGCCCACAATAGCTACGACTTTCATGTTTCATCCCTTCCCTCGGCCATGTATCCGAAGCGGCGTACCTGTCCCACTAGTAAGCCCAAGTGCGCGGCAGCGGCCGTCGCGCAGCTCCGTATCGCTGAAAGGACCAGGCCCCCGCCGCGCATCGACCTCCGGCGGGAAGCTCGGCAACGTTAGCTTCACCGGGTCGTATAGGTTCAAGAAACGCTGCGGCACTACTCAGGGCGAGTGGGACGAGTACATGCCCGAGAGGCCCAGGAAGAGCGGGCCTGTCGCGGCACGACCTCGCAGGTACTCAATGGTCTGCATAGCCACGAAGGCTGTGTGCGTCACGTCCTCGCGCCCGGGGAAGACGCTGAAGCCATGCACATCGAGCCCCCCTGGGTGTCTGATTCCGTCCCGCACGCCCGAAGTCATCATCTCCGGGAGCCCTCCGTGCCTGTGGGTATCAGCGACAGCCGGCGCCTGCGGCAGGAGTGACGGCCCCCATCGGCTTCAGCGCGGCGTCAGAACCACAGATCGCAGGTTCATCACGGCGTAGCCAGGCATTCTCACAGGCCTAACCGCTAGCTCCTGGCGCCCGGCCTTCTCCACTGTCAGTGTGCCTACGCGGAAGGTCTTGAAGTCTGACCAGCCGTCGCCCGTGGCCTCCACTGTCCCCGACAGTTTCTGGCCATCGATTTCGATGACGTACTCTGAACCCCCGTTGCCCTTAGGACAGGCGTAGGTGATGTCCACATCGTAGAGGCCCGGGCGGTCCATTTTGATAAACCAGCTCACCCAGTCGCTCGGGTCCACCCAGTAGCCGATGTTGTCCAGCCCGCGCTCCTGGCTCTCCTCATACATGGCCTTACTACCGTGGATGATGGCCCGCCGGGCCTGTACCGTGAGCGTGCCGTCGTCTGCCTGCTCGGTGGCGAAGGGAATTACCTGCGGCGCGCCAGCGATCTCCAGCACGACAATGGTGTCGATAGGGTCAACGGGCGCCCCAGGAAGCCGGACCAGCAGATCCTCGCCCACACGCGAAACCTTCAGCCGTCCCGCGGTTGGGTCTGCAAGCAGGTAAGCGCCCTGGACCTCGTTCTTGAGGCGCTCGATACGCAGCAGACCGCGCCGTGGCCAGTTGAACACATGTAGGTACAACTTGCCCTCCCGCGAGGTGCAGCGTCCCCACTCGGGAATATAGTCAAAGGGGCTGGCTTGGGTTCCGTAGATGGTCTCACCATTGACCTTCATCCAGCGCCCCACATCGGCCAGGATACGCACGGAATCTGGCGGAATCAGGCCCTCAGCCGTCGGTCCGACGTTTAGCAGGTAGTTGCCGCCCTTGCTCGCGATATCCACGAGATTGCGGATGATCTGGGGAGCTTCCTTCCAGGCGTTGTCAGCCTTGTTGTATCCCCAGTGGTTGTTGAGCGTCATGCATACCTCGAAGGGGTCCCGCGGCTTAGTGCCCGGAATGTGCTGCTCAGGTGTACCGTAGTCCGCCGGCAACCCGAGGCGGTTGTTCACGATACAGTTGGGCTGAAGCTTGTGAATCTCCTCGATGATTTCTTGCGCGTGGATAAGCTCCGCCATCTCGTAGCCCGAGAAGGCCCCGCCGCTATCGAACCACATGATCCCGATGGGACCGTAGTTAGTCAGCAACTCGCGCACCTGTCCCTTCATATACTCCACATACTTCTCCAAGTCAGCGTTAGGGTTGGGCGCACCGTGGAACTTGTTCTGGCAGTACTGCGGCGGCATATCCGGGTGGTGCCAGTCCGCGATGGAGTAATAGAAGCAGAACTTTAACCCAGCCTCCCGGCAGGCTTCTGCCAAATCCTTCATCGGATCGCGCTTGTAGGGCGTAGCGTCCACTATGTCGTAGTCCGTCAGCGCCGAGTCATACATCGAGAAGCCATCGTGATGTTTGGCCGTAATGACGATGTACTTCATTCCGGCGTCCTTGGCGATGCGTACCCACTCGCGCGCGTTAAACTGGACCGGGTTGAACTGGGCGGCGAATTTTTCATACTCGGGCGAGGGGATGTTGCCTGAGAGCATGATCCACTCGCCATGGCCCTTATTGCCTTTCCATTCGCCGGCGGGCACCGAGTAGATCCCCCAGTGGATAAACATGCCGAAGCGTGCCTCGTTGAACCAGGCCATGCGTCGGGCCTTCTGCTCGGGCGTTTCCTCGGCGCGGGTGGCCGGAGGCTTGTCGGCCGCGGCGAGAGCTATCAGCAGA
>JAKORR010000823.1 GCA_029777735.1 Armatimonadota bacterium
GGCAGTGGCCTACTCCACAGATGGCGGTGGCGTGGCAGGCTATGCAGGCAGGAGGCACCATGCCGCAGGCCGCCGCGGCTACACCGCAGACGGGCGCTGCGACCGCTGCGACGAGACTAAGTCTCCTGCAGCAGCAGGCCCAGATGCTTGAGCAGCAACTGGAGCAGCTTCGGGCTCAGATTGCGGCGATCGAAAGCCAAGAGTAGCGCGGACAGATAGCCGGGGCCCCGGTCGGCGGTCGTGGCCACCGGGGCCCCCATAACCAAGGAGTTGAGCTACCGATGAAGGTGGCAGTGGCAGCGACAGGCGGAAACATCGATGCGCTGTGCGACCCACGGTTCGGACGATGTGCATGGTTTGTGATAGTAGACACTGAGACCTTCGACTGGCAGGCAATCGAGAACTCGGCGGCGATGGCCGGCAGCGGCGCGGGTATTCAGGCCGCTCAGTTAGTAGCGGCTGCAGGCGCCGATGCCGTGATAGCAGGCAATTTCGGGCCCAATGCATACCAGACTCTCGCCGCAGGCGGTATCAAGATATACATGGGCACCCCGGGCATCTCGGTTCGCGACGCGGTCCAAGCCCTCAAGGAGGGACGGTTGCAGCCAGTGGAAGGGCCCACAGCAGCCCTGCACTCCGGCATGGGTGGAGCCGGAAGCGGGCCTGCCGGTGGCCCTGGCCTTGTCCCGGGAGCCAGCCCAAGCATGGGTCGAGGTATGGGCGGCGGCAGGGGGCGCCGCAGGGGGCGCTGCGGTGGGGGTGGCGCTGGCGGCGGGCGAGGCCAAGCCTTGTGAGAAGTCCAGAGTTTTCTGGACCGTCCGCGCCCGAGGAAGCGAGAGCCCCTGCGCAGAGCTACCGTGGGATCACTGTCTCTGTGGCTGCCGGAAAGGGTGGTACAGGTAAGACCCTTGTGGCCACGAGCCTCGCGATTTCTCTCGCGACGACTGGACGATCTGTACAGCTGCTCGACTGCGACGTGGAGGAGCCCAACGCCGCTCTCCTCTTACGACCCAAGATCGACAAGAGTGACCGGGTAACGGTTCTGTGCCCGACCGTTGACGAGGAAACCTGCACAGGCTGCGGCCTTTGTGCCCGAACGTGTCAGTTCAGTGCCATCGCGGCCATGCGTGGCAAGGTCATTACCTTTCCCAATTTGTGCGTAGGCTGTGGGGCTTGTGCCTATGTTTGCCCGACTGACGCCATCACGGAGGTGCCCCGTCCGGTGGGCGTCGTGGAACACGGCGTGACCGCCGAAGGCATCGACTTCTGGCACGGGCGTGTGGACGTGGGCATCCTGCGCAGCGGGCTGGTTCTCGCGGCGGTGAAAGGGCAGGCAGACGCGGCGCGAATCGTTATCATTGACGCCCCGCCTGGCACCGCCTGCCCGATGCAGGAGGCCCTGGCGGACAGCGACTTCTGTCTGCTCATCACCGAGCCTACGCCCTTCGGCCTCAGCGATCTGGGAGCGGCCGTCGAGACCTGCCATGCGCTGTCCCTGCCCTGCGCCGTGATACTCAACCGCGCGGGCGACGACGACGCGGCGGTTCAAAGCTACTGCGACGAACATGGTCTGCCCCTCCTACTGCGGATACCCGAGGAGCGGCGTATAGCCGAGGCCTACTCCCGCGGTGAAACCCTGGTCCAAGCCTTTCCGCAGTGGCGGCCAAGGCTGATTGAGGCACTCGAGACGGCGCTCGCGCATGTCCAGTGCGACGAGACGTGAACACAGGAAGGGTAGGCGGCAGCCTATGGCAACACAGTTCCAGCAGATCGCTGTGGTAAGCGGTAAGGGAGGCACGGGCAAGACAACGCTGCTGGCCTCCTGGGCCACGCTGGCACGGGAAGCCGTGCTGGCCGACTGCGACGTGGATGCCGCCAACCTTCACCTGCTCCTGCGGCCCGAACTACAAGAGGCCCAGGACTTCTACGGGGCGAACGTCGCCGTCCGCGACCCGGCGTTATGCAACCGGTGCGGCGAGTGCGAACGACGCTGCCGCTTTGCCGCAATAAGCACCACGGAGGTTGACGCCCTCGCCTGCGAGGGCTGTGGTCTGTGCGTTCTAGTTTGCCCCAGGGACGCCCTGCGGCTAGAGCCCGCGCTGACGGGTCGCTACTTCCTCTCGCAGACGCCCTACGGTCCCTTCAGCCACGCCCGCCTCTACCCTGGCGCGGAGAGCTCTGGGCGCCTGGTCACCGTCGTGAGGAAGCAAGCGGAGGACCTGGCCCTCGCGCGGGGAACGCGGCTGATCCTCCTCGATGGCCCGCCGGGAGTGGGCTGCACGGCCGTGGCCTCCATCACCGAGGTGAACCTGGTAATCGCTGTGACAGAGCCCACGCTGTCGGGAATCCATGACATGGAGCGGGTGGTGGCTCTGGCGCGAGGCTTTCGGCTGCCCGTGGCTGCCGTCATCAACAAGGCCGACATCAATCTGCGCAACGCAGCGCGGATCGAGAAGTTCTGCCGCGCCGGCGGAATACCTGTGCTTGCCCGTCTCCCCTTCGACCCTATTGTCACCAAATCCATCAGCGCCTGCACCCCTCTAGTGGAATACGATGACGGGCCGGTGTCGCAAGGCCTCAGGCGAGCGTGGCAGGGGGCACTAAAGCTGCTGGCGACCGGTGGCTGAGGCTCGGCCCGCCCCCAGGGAAGCAAGGCAGGCGATCCTTGTGTCACAGCAGGGCTACCGACATCTCTTTGGACCGGTGCCGTCGCGCCGCCTGGGGCGGTCCCTAGGCATCGACCCCGTGCCGCACAAAACCTGCTCCTTTGACTGCGTCTACTGCCAACTTGGCCCCACCACGCATCACACAGCTGAGCGCCGGCCTTACGTTCCCGCCACGCAAATCATCGCGGAACTGGAGTACTGGCTCGAACAAGATGGCTGCGCCGACTACCTGACGCTCTCCGGCTCGGGCGAACCGACGCTCAACTGCGAGATTGGGGACGTCATCCACTGGGCCCAGTCCCACACCACCATACCTATCGCTGTTCTCACTAACAGCTCCCTGCTCTGGGACCCAGAGGTGCGCGCACAGTTGGCGACCGCAGACCTGCTCCTTCCCTCGCTGGACGCCGCCCTTGCGAGTAGCTTCGCGCGGGTGAACAGGCCCTGCACGGGTCTGGACCTGGACCGCGTCCTCGCAGGCCTGAAGGCAATGAGTGACGAGTTTGCGGGGGAGATCTGGCTCGAGGTGCTGCTGGTCGAAGACATCAACTCTTCGCCCGAAGACCTCCTGGCACTCGCCGCAGCGGTGCACGATCTGCGGCCCGAACGGGTGCAGATCAACACGGTGGTGCGGCCCCCCGCGGAGTCCTGCGCGAGGCCCGTCACAGCGGGACAACTGCAAGAGGCCTGCCTGATTCTGGGGCCAAGGGCCGAGATCATCGCACCGCTTGAGGGCTTGGCTGGCCTTGTCGGTGCTCGTAAAGGCGCAAGCGAGGCACTTCTGGAACTACTTAACCGTCGACCCTGCGACCTTGCCGACCTTGCGATGGCTCTAGGCATTCATCGCAACGAGGTCGCCAAATACGTAAATATTCTGCTACGTGGAGGGCTAATCGAAAGCGTCGAAGTGGAGGGGAAGACGTTCTTCCGGGCGCGGCAAAACGGGTGATCGATCTCCGCCCAGGTGAGGGAACTGACGCGATACCAGACACAAGAACAAGGGTATTCCTTGCGGTGGAAGCACGGAGCGCGGCAACAAGTGGAGACGCGTAAGGCAACTAGTAGGGCACTCCAGGTGACCATTAGGGCGAGCTGAGCGGTCGCAGAAGGCCCAGCACCACAGTTAGAAGGCCCAGCCCCCATAGAGCGATCTCAAGCCCCGTCTCGCCGGATGTGGAGAGCACGCTGAGCGACCGCACGCGATAGGCCTTGAGCAGACTCGTGCCGCTCTGGAAACGCGGATCCAGAGTGATATCCTCTGTGCGGATACTTGCGAGCGATTGGAAGTACGCTTGGTAGTTACCGATCTCGTAACTAACTGCGTCGACGGCAGCAAAATTCGGATTTCTGAGGACGGGAGCGAGAAGAAAGACACGGTAGCGGTGATCCGCGAGAGCCTCCTGGCATCTGGCCAAGTCGGCGAGAATGTTCTCAATCTCAACCTGGCGCGTAGCCCGGCGGATGTTGTTATGCAAGACAATCCGCGTGGTCCAGCCAGTCGCCACTGTGTAGACTCCAAAGGACACCACAAACGCGACGCCGACCACCCACCAGTATTTCGCCATAGCTGCTCCCTCCCTGTGTCGGCGTGACAGTCAGTCCCGGAGCCACCACGTCTTCAAGTTCATTGTACCCGACGGCCCTGTGGCCGAACACCTCGTCCCCCAC